>CAINEA010000078.1 GCA_903847525.1 uncultured Acetobacteraceae bacterium
CGTGCCACCCATCGGCTTGGGAGCCACACTGCCCTGCTCGCGGTCCAACCGACACCATCGCCGCACCGATGACTCGCTGACAGAGAACGGCTGCGCGGTCTCGAGACGGCTCAAACCAGAACGTCTCGCGGCAACGACACGCTCCCGTAAATCGTTCGACAAAGGACCTGGCATCGATGCTGGCCTCCTGCCCAGCCAGCATCTTGAAACAGGTTTTGAACCGAGCCGGAATCCCCCCTGATGGGAGTTGACCTTTGGCGATCATACTCTAACTAGATCAACCCACCATGGATAATTGAATTTCGGGGTATGCACGGTATGAAAACGTGCCACCGTCACCTATAGCAGCACCAGAGTAAGCGAGGCCGCCGAACGGTCGTCGGACACCCGGAGAGAGTCATGAGCCGCACAATCTCGAGCACCTATACCAGCGGAATCACGCTCACGAGCGGCGATACGCCGGTCACGGTCGCGGCGACCGCCGTTATCAACGGGACGGCGGCCGCCGACATTGGGATATACGGGCCGGCCGGGACCGCCTGGGACCTGACCAACAGCGGCACTATCAGCGAAACCGGGACCAACAGCGACGGCATCAAATTCGCGGCGGCGGGCACGGTTACCAACACCGGCGGCGTGATCACCGGTCGGCGCGGCGTCTACATCAGCGGCAGCGCCAGCACGGTGGTGAACGCCGGTAGCATCGGCGGTTACAGCGGTTACGGGGGCGGCCCCGGCATCCAGCTCAAAGACGGCGGATCGGTCACCAACCAGTCGGGTGGTGTGATCAGCGGCTACCAGGGCGTCTTCGCGAACAACGGTGCTGCCACCGTGATCAACGCCGGCAGCATCGGCGGCAATGCCACCAACGGCGAAGGCGTTTACCTGAGCGCTGGCGGGACGGTCACCAATCTCTCTACCGGTCGCATCACCGGTAATTATGCCGTCGCCATCCAGGGCGGGCTCGGCACCCTGGTGAACGCCGGAACGATCACCGGCTATATCGGCAGTGCCACCGTCGGTTCCGCGGCCGGATTTTACGGGAACGACGGCGGCCTGGTGACAAATCAGTCCAGTGGCGTAATCACCGGTTTCTTTGGTGTCGGGGCGAGGGGGGCTGCGCTGACGGTGCAGAATGCCGGCAGCATCGGCGGCAATGCCACTATCGGCGCCAATGCCTATGTCAGCGGTGCCGCCGGCGTGTATCTGGGTTTGGGCGGCTCGGTCACCAACCAATCGGGCGGCACGATCACAGGCTATGATGGCGTCAGGGCGTCGGGCGCGATTGCCACCGTGGTGAACGCCGGTGTCATCGCCGGCGCTTACACATCCAACTACCAGCATGCCGACGGCGTCTACCTGAGCGCCGGCGGCTCGGTCACCAACCAGGCCACCGGCAATATCTATGGCCGCAACGACGGCGTCCAAATCGCCGGCGGCCGCGGCACCGTGGTCAACCTGGGCAGCATCCACTCGAGACTCTATTCCGGCTACGGCGGGCGGGGCGTTTCGCTCGATCAGGGCGGCGTCATCATCAACGGTGGACCGGGCGGCACGGTCAGCGCGGCCGAGATCGTCGGCTACAACGGCGGCGTGCAGTTCGGCGCAACCGGCACCGACACGGTGGAGAACTACGGCACCATCAGCGGCGCTCAGGGCAGCCTGGCCGTCTACATGTATACCGGCGTGATCGTCAACGGCGCCTCGGGCGCGACCGGCGCCCAGATCGTCAGCGGCCTCGGGAACAGCGGGGTGCTGATCAGCGGCGTGGGAACGGTGGTCAATTACGGCACCATCGACGGCGCCGCGACCAATGGCGAAACCCACATATCCTTCGGCGTCAGCCTGGGCGGCTCCGGCACCGTCGCCAGCAGCATCAGGAACCTGGGCTCCAACGCGCTGATCGAGGGCTACGTCGCGGTGTACGCGGCGCGGAATGCCACCGTGACGAACGCCGGCACCATGGCGGCGTACCAGGTGTTCGGCGGCACGCAACCCATCGAATCGGTCATCTTCGGCGGCGGCACCAACCGGCTGATCGTCGATCCCGGCGCGGTCTTCATCGGCGGCGTCGATGGCAGCGGCGCGTTCACCCTGACCCCGGGGATCCTGGGCAACGGACAAACGACGATCATCCTGGGCGGGATCGGGACCTCGACGTTGGAGCTGGCGTCCGGCAGCACCGCCGGCACGATGAGCGGGCTGGGCTCGAAATATGTCGGCTTTGCCGCCGTCACCATCGATTCGGGTGCGAAGTGGACGTTCAGCGGCAGCAACTCGCTGTCCTCCGGTGTCACGCTGACCGATAGCGGCACCCTCACCGACAGCGGGACGATCACCAACGCTGGTCTCGTCACCGGCGCGGCTATCGGCGTGATCCTTACCACTGGCGCGCAGGTCACCAACCAATCCAGCGGCACCATCATTGGTTCGACCATTGGGATCAGCGCCAGCGGCGCCGCCACGGTGGTGAACGCCGGCTTCATCAGCGACGCTCCGACCACCAATACGAACGCGGGAATCTTCCTCGCGGCCGGCGGTTCGGTTACCAACCAGTCGGGCGGCATCATCACGGGTGTGCAAGGCGTCTACAGCAAAGCCGGTTCGACCAGCGTGGTGAACGCCGGTAGCATTGGCGGAAATACGGCCTCGGGCACAGGCATTCTTCTCAAGGCCGGCGGCACGATCACCAACCAGTCGGGCGGCACGATCAGCGGCCTGTATGGCGTCAGCAGCACTTCGGCCGTCACGCTGGTGAACAGCGGCAGCATCTCAGGCGTGCGCCGAGGCCTCGACATCACCGGGGGTGGCGCGATCACCAACGCCTCGGGCGGCACCATCACCGGCTATGGCGGCGTTTACATCGCGGGCGCCGCCACCGGCACCCTGGTGAATTTCGGATCGATCGGCGGCGGCACGGCGGGCGCTCAGGCCGAGGGGGTCGAACTCGCCCATGGCGAGTCGGTCACCAACCAATCGGGCGGCCTTATCACTGGCGTGCGGGGCATCTACTCCGAATTCTTCGGTGCCACGGTGATCAACGCCGGCCGCATCGTCGGTGGGACCGCCGCCGGCACGGGCGTCTATCTGCAGGCCGGCGGCACGCTGACCAACCAGGCCAGCGGCACGATCAGCGGCAGTTTGGATGCGGTGAAGCTGGCATCCAGCCATACGAACCGGCTGGTGATCGCACCGGGCGCGGTGTTCACCGGCACCGTCGACGGCGGCAACACCATCGGCGCGGCCTCGATCAGCACGATGGAGCTGACCTCCAGCGCCTCTGCCGGTACGCTGACTGGGCTGGGTAGTTCGTTCGTCGACTTTGCCCAGGTGACGATCGACAGCGGTGCCACCTGGACACTGAGCGGCACCAGCAGCGGCTTCAGCTCGCTGACCAACGCCGGCAAGCTGCAGGCCGGCCTGACGCTGGGCAGCGGCAGCTTCACTGTCAGCAACCAGTCGGCCGGCACAATCAGCGGCACCGCAGCGATTTACGCCAAGGGCACGTTGGCTGTGGTGAACGCCGGCAGCATCGCGGGCACCGGCACGTCCGGCTTCGGCATCAGGTTCGGCTCCACCTCCTCGAGCGGCAGTATCACCAACCAGTCCGGCGGCGTGATCACCGGGGCGGTGGACGCCATCTATTTCAACACCGGGTCTGGTGCGGGAACCGTCAGCAATTCTGGTGTCATCGCCGGCGGCGGCACCGGCTTCGCCGGCATCAACCTGTCGGGTGGCGGCAGCGTCACCAACACAACCGGCGGCACGATCACCGGACACAGCGCCGGCGTCTTCGTCGCCAACGGAACGGGCGCGACCGTCAGCAATGCCGGCAGCATCGGCGGCAGCCAATCCTACGGCATCTGGCTGTTACAAGCCGGCACCGTCACCAACGCGTCGGGCGGCCGCATTACCGGCGCCTATGCGACGACTGATGCGGCGGGTGTTTACTTCGGTGACGGCGGAGCGGTCATCAACCAGTCGGGCGGCACCATCGGCGGCCTGCGCGGCATCTATGTCTTGAGTGGCGCGGCCACGGTGGTGAATGCCGGCCATATCGTCGGCAGTAACACCACCATCGGCTCCGGGGCGGCCGAGACGGGTGCCGGCCTCTATCTGGGCGCCGGCGGTTCGGTCACCAACCAATCCGGCGGCACGATCAGCGGATTCGATGGCGTCTACGCCATGAACGTCGCCGCCACGGTGATCAACGCCGGCAGCATCGGTGGCAACACGAGCACCGGCATTGGTGTCTACCTGCAGGCCGGCGGCACGATCACGGAGCAAGCCGGTGGCGCGATCAGTGGCGGCGCGGACGCGGTGAAGTTCGGCGCCGGCCACACCAACCGGCTGGTGGTCGCGCCGAGCGCGAGCTTCACCGGCACGGTCGATGGCGGCAACACGATCGGCGCGACCTCGGTCAGCACGCTGGAGTTGGCCTCCGCCAGCACCGCCGGCACGCTGACCGGGCTCGGCACGCAATTTATCGATTTCGCCGCGGTCACCATCGATGCGGGTGCGCGATGGACGTTCAGCGGCAGCAACTCGCTGTCCTCCGGTGTCACGCTGACCGATAGCGGCACCCTCACCGACAGCGGCACGTTCACCAACGCTGGTCTCGTCACCGGCGCGGCTATCGGCGTGATCCTTACCACTGGCGCGCAGGTCACCAACCAATCGGGCGGCACGATCTCTGCCCGGAACGACGGGGTGCTTCTGACCGGCGGTGGTATCGTCACCAACGCCTCGGGCGGCACGATCACCGGCGAGCAGGGCGTCTACGCCGCCTCCATCGCCGCCACCGTGATCAACGCCGGCAGCATCGGCGGCGATGAGACCTCGGGTCGCGGGTCCGGCGTTTGGTTGAACGCGGGCGGGACGCTCACCAATCTCTCCACGGGTCGCATCACCGGTAATTATGCCGTCGTCCTGGAGGGGGCGCCTGCCACCGTGGTGAACGCCGGCACGATCACCGGCAACACCACCAACGGCGCTGGATCCGGGGTCTACTCCAACACGGGTGGTCTGGTGACGAACCAGTCCGGTGGCGCGATAACCGGTTTCCAGGGCGTCTGGGGGTTTAGTACCGCGCTGACGGTGCGGAATGCCGGCAGCATCGGCGGCAATACCATCAGCGGCCATGGCGTCTATCTGCAGGCCGGCGGCACGGTCACCAACCAATCCGGCGGCACGATCAGCGGCGGCGCGGATGCGGTAAAGTTTGGATCCGGTGTCACCAACCGCCTGGTCATCGATCCCGGCGCGGTTTTCACCGGCACCGTGGATGGCGGCAACACGATTGGTGCCGCCTCGATCAGCACGCTGGAGCTTGCCTCGGGCGCCAGCGCCGGGACGCTGACCAGCCTGGGCTCGCAGTTCGTCAATTTCGCGATCGATACCATTGATACGGGGGCGTACTGGACTTTCAGTGGCGCCAACACCCTGGTGGCGGGTGCGACGCTGACCAACAGCGGCACGCTGACCGACACCGGCACCCTGATCAATGCCGGGAAGATCACCGCGGCAACCGCTTTCAGTGCGTTGGGCCTGGGCAATGGCGGCATCCTCACGAACCAGGCCAGCGGTCTGATCGTCGCGGGGGGCGGCAGCGCGACCGTCGGCGTGAGCGCCAGTTTGATCGGTACCGTGACGAATTTCGGCACCATCCTGGCAAGCGGCGGAGGCAGCGCCGGGATCGACCTCGCGGGTGGTGGCGCGGTCTTCAACGGCAGTAGCGGATCGACCGCCGCGCTGATTTACGGCGCCGACAACGGCGTGATCGTCGGACGCGACGACCTGGGTATCGTTGTGAACTACGGCACGATCGAGGGAGGCACGAACGCCGCCGTCACCGATCTGGGTACCGCAGCCGGTGCCGGGATCAACAATCACGGGCTTATTCTGGGCGGCTACGGCGCGGAGATCGTCGGTACCGCCGCGACCATCAGCAATTTCGGCACCATCAGGGGAACCACTGGCGCCGGCGTCTACCTACTCGGCGGCAACCTGAACAACGGTACGGCCGGGCTGATCACCGGCGCGGTCTATGGCGTGCATGTCGAGACGAGGTACGCCCATACCGTCATGAACAGCGGCACGATCAGCGGCGGCATCGGTATTCAGGTCTACAGCTACAGCAGTCACGACACCACCAGCCAGACCATCATCGACACCGGAACAATCATTGGCACCGGCGGCACCGCGGTCTCGTTTGGTTACGGCGATGACCTGCTTCGGTTCCAGCCAGGGAATGCGTTTATCCAAGGAGTGGTCAACGGGGGTACCGGCAGCAACACCCTGGAATTCGCCTCGGCCGCGACCGTGGGAACGCTGACCGGAGCGGGTGCGGACTTCATCAATTTTGACATCGGCATCGTCGATGCCGGTGCGTCCTGGATATTCTCCGGCAGCAACACGCTCGGCGCCAACACGACACTGACCGATGCCGGCACGCTAACCAACACCGGCACACTCGTCGCCGATCCGCCGCTGATCGTGACCGGCACGTTGGTGAACACGGGCTCGATCAACGCTCCTGGGACGTACACGGCTGTATCCATCGCTTCCGGCGGTGTGCTTACGAATACTTCAACAGGAATCATCGCCGGCGGTGCCGACGCCATCACGGCCAGCGGAACCAGCGTCGTTACCATCACCAACCTCGGAACGATAAGTGGTGGTATCGACGGTATCGCGGTCTCTGGCGGCCCAGGGATTATCATCAACGCTGGCAGCATTGGCGGCAATACGACCTCTGGCAAAGGTATCTTCCTCGCGGCCGGCGGCACGATCACCAACCAGTCGGGTGGGATGATCGGCGGTGGCGCGGACGCCGTGCAGTTCGCGGCCGGTTTCACCAACCGGCTGGTGTTCGATCCGGGCGCCGCGTTCAGTGGCACCGTCGATGGCGGCAATACCATCGGCGCCACGGCCGTCAGTACATTGGAACTGGCTTCCGGAGCATCCGCCGGGACGCTCGCGGGCCTCGGTTCGCTTTATGTCAACTTCGCACAGATTACCGTCGATTCCGCAGCCTCTTGGGTGCTGTCCGGCAGCAACACCCTGGTATCAGGCGAAACGCTGACGCTGACCAACGCGACCCTCAGCACCGCTGGCACCTTGGTCAACAATGGCGCCATCCAGATCGACCCCAGCACCCTGACCGTCGGTAATCTGCTAGGAACCGGTATCGTAACTATTGGTGCCGATGGCACCTTGTCGGTGGCCGGCACAGTGGCGAGCGGCCAGACGATCGACTTCGCGGGCACGTCCGCCCTGCTGGCACTGGGCACGCCGGGTGCGGCCGGCGGCACCCTCGCCGGATTCGTTACCAGCGATACCATCGAACTGGTTGGCACCAACAATGTCACCAGCGTCGATCTGGTAAACGGCAATACGTTGCAGGTCAGCCTGGGCACCGGCGGGCCCATCGATCTGATGCTGTCGGGCAGTTACACCGGCGACTACTTCCACTTCACGAACAGCGGCGGCAACAGCTTCATCACCGAGAACACCACGCCTTGCTACCTGGCAGGCACTCGCATCCGCACCGACCGGGGCGAGATCCAGGTGGAGGACCTGACGATCGGCGATCGCGTGATCACGTTGTCGGGCGAGGCCAAGCCGATCAAATGGATTGGCCGGCGAGCCTATTCATCGGCCTTCGCCGCCGGCAACCGCGACGTCATTCCGGTCCTGATAAAGACCGGCGCGCTGGGCGAAAACATTCCGGTTCGCGATCTGTATGTCTCACCGCTGCACGCGATGTATTTGGACGATGTGCTGATCCAGGCCGAGCATTTGGTGAATGGAGAATCGGTGGCGCGGTGTCCGGAGATCGATCCGATTCGGTATTTTCATATCGAGTTGGAGCAGCACGATGTGATTTTCGCCGAGGGTGCTCCAGCGGAAACGTTCGTTGATTGCGATAGCCGGGGGATTTTCCACAACGCCGTCGAGTTCGCTCGCCTGTATCCAGACGATGCCGCCGCGAATTGGCAATTCTGCGCCCCGCGCATCGAGTCCGGTCCGATCCTCGACAAGGTGCGCCGCATGATCGATGCCCGCGCCGGGCTGGTGGGCGCGGACGGGGCGGTCGTGCATGGCCCGCTGCAAGGCAACCTGGACGGGCTGGACGGGACCTCCATCACGGGCTGGGCGTTTGATCCGGTGCATCCCGGCAGCCCGGTAACGCTGGAGGTGCTCGATGGCGGCGGGTTGGTTGCCCGCGTGGTGGCGAACCGCTTCCGCGGCGATCTGGAAGCCGCCGGCATTGGCGACGGGCGGCACGGCTTCGAGTTGCGCATGGCGCGCGGCCTGTCGCCGCACACAAGGCACGAGTTGCGGGTGCGCCGCGTGACCGATGGCCGCGAGCTGCCTGGATCGCCGCTGGTGATCGAGCCATACAGCCGCGAGACGCTGCTGCGGGATGCGCGCGCGGCCATCGAGACCGCCGCCACCGTGGCCAGCGATCCGGCGGTGCTCGATGGGTTGCTGTCGGCATTGCTGGACGGCGTCGACGACGTGCGGCGGCTGCGGTCGGGCATACGGGCCGCGCCAGATAGCGACGAACGGCTGCTGCGCTGGGCGCAAGGCCCCCGCGCGCGCCAGAAGCGGGCGCTGATCATCGACGATCGCCTGCCACGGCGGGGCCGCGACGCCGGCTCCAACGCGATACTGGGGCATATCGATGCGTTGCATGCATTGGGTTGGCAGGTCGATTTCGTGGCCTCGCGAGAGCTGTCGCTGGAGGATGAGGCGGCGGCGGCACTGCACGCCATTGGGATAACCTGCCACCGGGCGCCATTGATCGCCTCGGTGGAGGAAGTGCTGCGGCGCAACCGCGATCGTTTCGATCTGGTGTACCTGCATCGGTTGTCGAACGCCGAGGCTTATACGCCATTGGTCCGTTCGTGGCAGAAGCGCGCGCGGGTGCTGTACAGCGTGGGGGACCTGCATCACCCGCGGCTAGCGCGGCGGGCGACGCTGTTCGGGGATGTCGAGCAGGCGGCGGAGAGCCGGGCGGTCAAGCGGCGGGAGCTGCTGGCGATGCGGCTGGCGGACGCGGTGATCACCCACTCGGCCGAGGAAGCGGCTTATCTGGCGCGCAAGGCCCCCGGCGCGCAGGTGCACATCGTGCCTTGGGCGGTCGCGCCACGGCCACGCACGATGCGTTTGCATGGTCGTTCCGGTATAGCATTTATAGGCGACCACCGGCACGCGCCGAACGCCGATGCGGTGCATTGGCTGACGGAGGCGGTGCTGCCGCTGGTGTGGCAGCGCGACCCCGACATGGCGTGCCTGATCGTTGGGCCGGATTGGCCGGCGAAACTAGCCGCTGCCGCCGATCCACGGGTGCGGTTCGTGGGTCAGGTTGGGCCGTTGGATGAAGTGTTCGACACCGTGCGGCTGACCGTGGCGCCACTGCGGTTTGGCGCCGGGCTGACGGGGAAGGCGCTGGACAGCATGGCGGCCGGCGTGCCGTGCGTGATGACTCCCATCGCAGCGGAGGGATTGCCGTTAAGCGGGGTTTTACGAAACCTCGTGGCGGAGATTCCCGAGGCGCTGGCCGAACTGATCTGCGACCTGCATCATCAACCCAGGCTGCACACCGCGCACGCCAAGGCCGGTCTGGCGATGATCGAGCAGCATTTTGGCGAGGAGGCCGTGCGGCAGGCGATGGCTCGCGCGATCGGGGAGGAGACCGCGGCGCAGGTTGTAGAACCGGTATCGAAACAGTCTCCATCCGTGGTCTGGACGCAGCCGGAGCAGCGGGATGTCCCGGAACTCGCGGCGGCTGTTTGGGGGCGGTGAACATGCGCCAACGCTGAATCCACGCCCCGAGCACTACAAGGCTTTGGTCGCACGGGGACTTCCAAAGAAGGTCGCTCTCATTGCCTGCATGCGCCGGCTTCTTGCTATCCTGAACGCGATCATGAGGACGAAAACGCCATGGCAAACCGCGTAAACGACAGCGTTGAGCTGATCAAAACCCAACCTGCCACGGGACAAGCCGGGCCAAGGCAGAAGCCGCCGAAGGCGGGGGCACGAAGCGCCAGCCTTGAGGCGGTTCGGCCCGTGGCGGATCATGAAAAAGCGAAACGACGCTTGACAGACAAGACAGTCGCTCAAACGATCATGGTCTAATGCCCATCTCCGCCCGCTCCACATGGAAGTGCGGTGGGTCGTGATCGTTGTGGTACATACAGATTTTGATAGCGCCCTACCCCGCCCGGCGCATCTTCTCCCGTTTCGGCTTGGTCGCCCTTCCCTGCCCCGGCGCCGAGCCGCCTTTCGCGCGGTCGAGCACGAAGGCCGCGTAATCGTCCATGTCGCCATCGAACGGAACGATTGTGCCGTCAGCCGCCAGCCACAGGCGGTCCGCCACCAGCTCCATCAACGACCGATCGTGCGTAATCAGAATGACCGCGCCCTGGTAATCGTTCAGCGCGTCCAGCAGCGCCCGGCGACTGTCGATATCCAAATGGTTGGTGGGTTCGTCGAGGATCAGCAGATGCGGGGCCTCCATCGCCACCATATTCAGCAGCAGCCTCGCTCTTTCGCCGCCGGACAGGTTTTCCACCGTGGTCGATTGCTTGTCGAAACCGATACCGAACCCGGCCAGGCGCGAGCGGTACGACGTTTCGTTATCCTCGGGCCGCGCCTCACGGATGATGTCCAGGGGGGTGTCGCGGGGGTCCATGGCCTCGATCTGATGCTGGTGGAACCAGCCGACCTTGATCCGCTTCTCGCGCGTCATCAGCCCGGCTTGCAGGCCGAGCGCGCCGGCCGCCATTTTGGCGAAGGTGGATTTGCCGGCGCCGTTGACGCCCAGCAGGCCGATACGGTCGTCCAGGTCCAGGCGCAGGTTCAGGTTCTTCAGAACCGGCTCGTCGCCATAACCGACTGAAGCATGCTCCAGCCGCATCAGCGGCGGGGCCAGCGGGCGTTGCGGGGATGGCAGGAAGAAGGGGGCGACGCGTTCCTCGACGATGGCGGACACGGGCTCCAGCTTGGCCAGCCGCTTCATGCGCGATTGCGCCTGGGCGGCCTTGCTGGCCTTGGCCTTGAACCGATCCACGAAGCTTTGCAGATGCGCCCGCTCGGCGTCCTGCTTGGCTCGGAAGGCGGCTTGCAGGCGGGCTTTTTCGGCGCGCCGGCGCTCGAAGTCGTCGTAGCCGCCGGTGTAGTAGTCCAGCTTGCCTTCCCGAATGTGCAGGATGGAATCGACGGAGTTATTCAGCAGTTCGCGGTCGTGGCTGATCACCAGCGCGGCTTTGGGGAATTTGCGCAGCCGCGCCTCCAGCCACAGCGCGCCTTCCAGATCGAGGTAGTTGGTCGGTTCGTCCAACAGCAACAGATCGGGTTCGGCGAACAACGCCGCCGCCAGCGCCACACGCATGCGCCAGCCGCCGGAGAACTCGGCCATCGCGCGCGACAGGTCGGCGGTGGAAAAGCCCAGACCAGCCAGAATTTCGCTGGCGCGCGCGGGGGCGCGGTCGGCGTCGATCTCCATCAGGCGCGTGTAGATGTCGCCCATGCGTTCGGGATCGGCGATCTCCAGTTCCCGCATCAGCGCATGCCGTTCGGTGTCGGCTTCCAGGATGGTGTCGAGCAGGCCGACGGGCGTTGCCGGATGCTCCTGCGCGACGGCGGCGACACGCATGCCTTTGGGCCAGGAGATCTCACCGCCGTCGGGGGTAAGCTCGCCCAGGATCAGCTTGAACAGCGTGGATTTGCCCACGCCGTTGCGCCCGACCAAGCCGGCTTTGGCGGTCGGGGGCAGGTTCAGGCTGGCATGGTCGAAGAACCGCCGGCCCCAGGCGTTGAACACGAGATTGTCAATTTGCAGCATGCGGGGCGTCTAGCCCATGCTGCACTGCAACGCGAGCGAAGATTCGGCGTCAACCCTGGACGCTGCCCCCAATCCGCGCGATCAATGCGGTAACACCAAACCCCAGGGAGCAACGCACATGCGCAGCGCCGTCATCGTCTCCACCGCCCGTACACCCATCGGCCGCGCCTATCGGGGCGCGTTCAACGACACCCAGGCCCAGGCGCTGGCGGGCCATGCCATCGCGGAAGCCGTGAAGCGCGCGGGCATCGCGCCGACCGAGGTCGACGACGTGATCATCGGCGCGGCGCTGCAACAGGGCTCCACGGGTTCCAACATCGCTCGCCAGGCGGCGCTACGAGCCGGGTTGCCGCAGTCGGTGGCGGGCATGTCGGTGGACCGGCAGTGCGCGTCCGGCATGATGGCCATCGCGACCGCCGCCAAGCAGATCCTGCATGACGACATGACGATCGTCATCGGCGGCGGGGTGGAGTCGGTCTCACTGGTGCAGACCAACGACATGCGACGCGACCGAGCACAGGACCCCGTGCTGCTGGAAAGCGTGCCGGGGCTTTACATGTCGATGCTGGAAACCGCCGAACTGGTGGCGGATCGCTACAATGTCAGCCGCGAGGCGCAGGACGAATACGCGCTGCGCTCGCAGCAGCGCACGGCCTCGGCGCAGCAGGCGGGGCGATTCGATGACGAGATCGCACCGATGGCGTCCGTGATGAACGTGACGGATCGCGCGACCGGCGAGGTCTCGCAGAAGAAGGTGACCTTGACCAAGGATGAGGGCAACCGCGCCGATACCAATTTGGAGGGATTATCGTCGCTGAAGCCGGTGTTCGCCAACGGCATGGTCGTGAAGCAGGGGCGGTTCATCACCGCCGGCAATGCCTCGCAATTATCGGACGGGGCTTCAGCCGCCGTGCTGATGGAGGAAGCCGAAGCCTCTCGCCGCGGGCTGTCGCCGCTTGGCATTTACTGCGGCATGGCGGTGGCCGGCTGCAACGCCGATGAGATGGGCATCGGCCCGGTGTTCGCGGTGCCCAAGCTGCTGGCGAAGCACGGTCTGAAAGTCGACGACATCGATCTGTGGGAGCTGAATGAGGCCTTCGCCTGCCAGGTGCTGTATTGCCGCGACCGCCTCGGCATCGATCCCGACAAGCTGAACGTGAACGGCGGCGCGATCTCCATCGGCCATCCCTACGGCATGTCCGGCGCGCGTATGGTCGGACACGCGCTGATCGAGGGCAAACGCAGGGGCGCCAAGCTGGTGGTCGTGACCATGTGCGTCGGCGGCGGCATGGGCGCGGCCGGCCTGTTCGAGGTCGCGTAACCATGCCGATCGATCCGAAGATACAGGCACTTCTTAATCTGCGCGCCGCGCTGCCGCCGATGCATACGTTGTCGGTGGCCGACGCTCGGGTGCAGATGGCGGCGCGCGCCATTCCGGGGCTGCGCATCCCCGAGGTTGCCTCGGTCGTGAACCGGGACATGCAGGGGCCGCATGGATCGATCCCGCTGCGGATTTATACGCCGCTGGGGAAAGGTCCGTTCCCGCTGATGGTGTTTTACCACGGCAGCGGGTTCGTGGTGTGCAGCCTGGACACGCACGATGCCATGTGCCGGAACCTGTGCTCGGGGACCGGCAGCGTGGTGGTGTCGGTCGATTACCGTTTGGCGCCCGAACACAAGTTCCCGGCGGCGCCGGACGATTGCCTCGCCGCGACGCGCTGGGCGGTGGACAATGCGGGGCTGTTGCAAGCCGATACGTCTCGGGTGGTGGTGGCGGGCGACAGCGCCGGCGGCAACCTCGCCGCGGTCGTCGCGTTGCGGGCACGGGATGAGGGCGGACCGGCCATCGCAGCGCAGCTGCTGATTTATCCGGTAACCGATTACCATACACCCGGGACCCCGTCCTACGTGGAGAACGCCGAGGGCTACGGCCTGACGCGCGCGGGCATGGAGTGGTTCTGGGGGCATTATCTGGAGGATGCCTCGCACGGGACCCATCCGCATGCTTCGCCGCTGCGGGCGAATAATCTGGCCGGGTTGCCGCCGGCCTATGTCATCACCGCCGAATACGATCCGTTGCGCGATGAGGGCGAATATTACGGTCAGGCGCTGCAAGCCGCTGGGGTGCCGACCGAGATCGTCCGCTGGGACGGGGTCAACCACGGGTTCTTCTTCTTCGTGGGGATCGTCGATAAATCCGGTTCGGCTATGGATGCCGCGTGCGCCTGGGTGAATGGGGTGTTGTCTGAATAACAGGGAGGGAGGTGGCGGGGCCCAATTCCCCCACCCGTATCATGGTCCGCGAAGGCGCAGGATGACGCGTTGGGGGTAATGGCATCGCCCTTCTCCTAACACATACAGGGTCGGCGACGACCAAGACGGCAAAATTTGTAAAGGATACCGGAATGAGCCTCTCGTTGAACCGTCGCGGTTTTGTCGCGATGACCGCCGCCTCGACCCTCGCCAGCCCCGCCATCGCCCAGCGCGCCCGCGCGCTGCGGTTCGGCAGCCCGATGCCGACCAGTTCCAGCTATCACCACGCGATGGAAATCTTCGCCGAGGAAATGGGCAAACTGTCCGGCGGGAAGCTCAAGATCGAGCTTTATCCGAATGCGCAGCTGGGCGGGCTGAAGGACATGCTGACGTCGGTGCAGCTTGGCACCCAATCGATGCTGATCACCGTGCCGGCGTGGTATTCCAGCTTCGTCAAGCAGATGGACGTGTTCACCCTACCCTTCCTGGTCGGTTCGCCGGAGAAGCTGCGTTCGGCGCTGGAAGGCTCGTTTGGCAACAAGATCGAAAGCCACGCCCGCGAAGCCGGTTTTCAGATCGTCGGCTATTGGCTCACCGGTCCACGCCACATGCTGAACAATGTGCGCCCGATCAAAACCGTCGCGGATATGGCGGGGTTGAAGATGCGCATCATCTCCAGCCAGGTTTACATGGCGGCGTTCCGAGCGCTGGGGGCGAATCCGGCGGCGCTGGACTATGCGGAGGTGTATTTGGCGCTGCAGCAGAAGACCGTGGACGGCATGGACCTCGGTCTGCCCGACGTGATCAGCGGCAAATTCCCCGAGGTGATCAAATACGCCACCCTGACCAGCCATGTAATCGACTTCTTCGCCGCGTCCATGAACAAGGCGCTGTACGACGGCATGTCCGCGGAAGAGAAGGGCATGATCAAGCAGGCGATGAAGACCGCCACCGACTGGCAGTGGACGCAGCAAATGGCGGATATCGCCGCGGCCGAGGCCAAGCTGAAGGACGCGATCCAGATCATTCACCTCACCGATGCCGAAAAGGCCGAGTTCGCCAATGCCACGCGCCCGATCTACGCGCAGTTCGAGGGCACCATCGGCAAGGACCTGATCGACGAAGCGATCAAAGCCCTTAGCGCCTGAACGAACCCCATGCGCAGCCGTGTTCTAAACGCCATCGCCCTGGGGAATGAGGCGCTGGTGGTGCTGGCGATTGTCATCGATCTGTTCGTGACCTTCGCCAACTCCATCGCGCGCTACGGGCTCAACAGCGGCATCCATTGGGCGGAAGACGCCTCGATGATGACGATTGCGATCATCGCGTTCCTCGGCGCGCCCGCCTATTTCCGGCGGGCCGAGGGGATGTCGTATTCGGCGCTGTTGGATATAACCACGGGGCTGCGGCACGACACGCTGAAGGCCTCCGGCCTGTGGATCGTGCTCGGGGTATGCGGCCTGTCTTTGTATGCGTTTCCGTCGTTCTTCGCGGGGCAGATGACACAGACGATGGCGGTGCTGAACATCAGCCGGGGGGCGGTGTCCGGCTGGATCGGCCTCGGGCTGGTGTTGATGGCGGTGTTCGCGGCCGAGAAACTGGCGGCGCTGCGGCATGCCGGCATCGGGCTGGGGTTCCTGGGCGTCGCGGCGGCTACGGCGTTGCTGCTGGTGTTCCGGCATTTCTACGACGCCGGCAGCATCGATACCGACCCGCTGATCCCCATCGGCATCGCGATGACCGCCGCCTTCCTCACCGGCGCCCCCATCGCCGTGATCCTGGCGCTCGGCGGTGCATTCTACTTCATCGTGACCGGCGACGCGCCGCTGGTGGCGATCCCGGCCGGGTATCAGTCCGGCATCGGCAGTTTCGTGCTGCTGGCCGTGCCGTTCTTCATGCTGGCGGGCGCGTTGATGGAGGTCAGCGGTCTGGCGGGGCGGATGATCGACATGGTGCAGCACTGGGTCGGGCACTGGGCCGGCGGGCTGCTGCAGGCGCAGGTCGTGGCGATGTATATTTTCTCGGGCATCAGCGGCTCGAAGGCCGCCGATATCGCGACTGTGGGCAGCGTGATGAAGGGGCCGCTGCGGCAACGCGGCTATCCGCCGACCGAGTCCGTGGCGGTGCTGGCCGCCGCCGCGGCGATGGGGGAGGTCATTCCGCCGTCGCTGGCGCTGCTGATCCTGGGCTCCATCACCAATCTGTCGGTCGGGTCGCTGTTCCTGGCGGGCATGGTGCCGGCGGCGTGCCTCGCGCTGGCGATGGCCGTTGCCATCGTGATTCGGAGCCGGGATGGGCGGCTGCCGCGTGGGCCCCGGTTCGATTTGGGGCGCGCGGTGCGCAGCATTCCGCCGTCTTTTCCGGCGCTTTTGATGCCGGTGATCGTGGTGGGGTGCATTATCGGCGGCGTCGCCTCCCCCACTGAATCATCGTCGTTCGCGACGATCTATGGGCTGGTGGTGGCGGGGCTGGTGTATCGGTCGATGCGGTGGGAGGCGCTTTGGACCGCACTGCGCGACGCGGCGCTGACGGCGGGGATGGTGCTGTTCATGGTGGCGGCGTCGAACGTGCTGTCGCAGGCGATCGTGATCGACGGGCTGGGGCGGACGCTCGCCCGGTCGTTCGGGTCATTGCAAAACCCGATGTTGTTCCTGTTTCTGAGCATGGCGGCGATGGTGGTGATCGGGTTCGTGCTGGAGGGGTTTCCCGCAATCTTGATTTCCGCGCCGATCCTGCTGCCGGTGGCGGAGAAGATGGGCGTCGATCCGCTGCAATACGGGATTATTCTGACCATGGCGGTGGGGATCGGGGTGTTCATGCCGCCGGTCGGGATTGGGTATTATGTCGCCTGCGCCATCGGCGACGCGCCACCGAATGCGACCATGCGACCGAGCCTGGCGTATAATGTGTCGTTGGTGCTGGGGTTGGTGGTGGTGATTTTAGTGCCGGCGATCACGCTGGCGGTGCCGCATTTCTTTGGGTTTCGCTAGCGCGTAACGCGCACCCCGCCCAGGGCAATCGCTTGAAGGTCCCCGGACCACTGCATTGGGGCATTGGCCTACCCAACC
>CAINEA010000079.1 GCA_903847525.1 uncultured Acetobacteraceae bacterium
CCAGGGTCAGTGGCACGCCCCAATGATTGTTGTAGGAGGCGACCGACGCATGGGTGGCGCCCTGGGCGGCCAGGATCGTGCGCAGCATCTCCTTGGTCGTTGTCTTGCCCACGCTGCCGGTGATGGCGACGACGCGGCCCGGAAAGCGGCCGCGCGCGAAGGCGCCGAGCCGATGTAGGGCCGCCAATGTGTCATCGACCAGCAACTGGTTTGTCATCGCCCCGGCGGTGCGATGCACCATGGCGCCAGCGGCGCCCTTGGCCAGCGCCGCGGCGACATGGTCGTGGCCGTCGCCGTTTTCGCCGACCAGGGCGATGAACAGGTCGCCCGGCTGCAGCGTGCGGGTGTCGATCGAGACGCCGGTGGCGGCGAATTTCTCCGCCATCGTGCCCCCGGTGGCGTTCAGCAGGTCCTCGGCATTCCAAAGCGGTCTCATGACAGGCCGGTCAATCTGCGGACTGTGCCGACATCGTCGAACGGATGCGCGGTGGTGCCGATGGTCTGGCCCTGTTCGTGACCCTTGCCGGCGACCGCGAGCACATCGCCGGGGGCGAGGTTAGACAGCGCGACGGCGATGGCGGCTTCGCGGTCGCCGATTTCGACCGCGCCCGGACAGGCGGCAAGGATGGCGGCGCGAATGCTCGCAGGATCCTCGGTGCGGGGATTGTCGTCGGTGACGATGGCGCGATCGGCAAGGCGGGCAGCGATGCCCCCCATCAGCGGGCGCTTGCCACGATCACGATCGCCGCCGGCGCCAAACACCAGATGCAGCCGGCCGTCGGTGTGCGGGCGCAGTGCCAGCAACAGGCGTTCCAGCGCATCCGGCGTGTGGGCATAGTCGACATAGACCGCCGCGCCGTTCGCCAGCCGGGCGGCGAGTTCCATCCGGCCACGCACGCCGGTGAGTTTTTCCAGATGGCCGATCGCGGTTGTTTCACCAAGCGCGAACGCCAGGCTGGCGGCGAGCAGTATATTATCGGCCTGGAAGCGGCCGGGCAGTTGCACGGTGAACTCACGGCGCGCGCCGTAGGCCTCGATCTCCAGGATTTGCCCGTCCGGACGCGGGGTCGCGCGCAGCAGGCGGATCGCGGTGCCAGCCTCGCCGACGGTATGCAGGTCCAAATGCCGGTTCGCGGCGATTCGCCGCAGTTGGCCGAGGGTTTCAGCGTCCATATCGGCGTTCGCGACCACCGGTGCGCCGGACGGCAGCAGGTCGGCGAACAGGCGCAGCTTGGCGGCCCGGTAGGCGGCCTTGGTGCCGTGATAGTCCAGATGGTCTCGCGTCAGGTTGGTGAAGGCGCCGGCGGCGAGGCGGACGCCGTCGAGCCGGAACTGATCGAGGCCATGCGAGGAGGCCTCCATCGCGACGTGCTCGATCCCGGCGGCAGCCAGCGCGGCCAGGGTGTTGGCCAGGCTGACCGGATCGGGCGTGGTCAGGCCCGCGCCGGCGGGAAATCCGGGCGCGTTCAGCCCGAGCGTGCCGAGGCTGGCGGCGCGATGGCCGGCGTTGGAAAAGATCTGCCGGAGAAATTCCACGCTGCTGGTCTTGCCGTTGGTGCCGGTGACGGCCGCGATCCGGCGCGGCTGTCGCCCCGCCAGGGCGGCGGCCGCCAGGGCCAGGGCGCGGCGGGGCTCGGCATCCTCGATCAGTGGACGGACGGGGATGCCTTCCGGCCATGCGGTGCCGTTCGGCGCGAGCACGGCGACGGCACCGGCGGCGACCGCCTGCCCGATGAACGCCCGGCCGTCCTGGCGGGTTCCGGGAATGGCGACGAACAGCGTGCCGGGGCGGACCGTACGGCTGTCGGCGGTGATCGCCGATACGTTCAAGTCGGCCCACGCCGGCGGGATTGCGGCGATGCGGAGGGCAAGCGGGGCGCTGGGGTCCATGATGTCACCTAGGCGCAAGCGCTTGGGTCCCGGCGGCGTCCCGCGTGACGTTGGCCGGAATGACCGAGGCGCCGATCAGGCCGGGCATGGAAAGCCCCGGAACCTGTGCCTCATGGCGCGGGTCGCGCATAGGCCGTGGCGCCGGCGACGGCGCGGGAGGCGGAACGGCTTTGCCGGAGGCCGGCGTAGATTGGCCCGGCGCGAGTTGGCCCGGCGCAAGTGGACCCGGCGCGGGCTGGCCGGAGCGCGGGCCGGAGCGCGGGCCGGGCGAGGCGACGATCGCCGGCTTCGTGGGGCCGGAGCCTGGAGCGCCGGCGGCGGGTGCGGTCGGAACCGCCAGCGGTGCGGCCTGGGACGTGACCAGCGGCGTCATCGGCTGCGGGCCAGGGAACTGAACCGGGCGCACGACGTAGCCGCGTGGCGGCGTCAGCGGAATATACAGCGCCTGGTTGATCAGCGGCGCGTCCTCGGTGTCCGGCAACAGGCCGAGCATCGGCCCGATGCGCCCGATCACGCGCCCGGCCGCGGGGGCGGCAACCCAGCCGGCGGTGGCATAGCCGTGGGTGGAGGCGTTCGCCTTCGGCTCGTCCAGCATCATGTAGACCGCGAAACGCGGCGCCTGCATCGGAAACACGCTCATGAACGCGGCCACGTTGGTGTGCTTCTTGTAGCCGCTGCGCCCGGCCACTTTCTCGGCCGTGCCGGTCTTGCCGCCGGGGTAGTAGCCCGGCACTTCCGCCGATTTGCCGAAGCCGTCGGTCACCACAAGGCGCATCAGCCGGCGCATGACATCGGAGGTTTCCTGCTGCATCACGCGCATGCCACCGGGCCGGCTGGCCTCATCGGCCGCGAGGATGGTCGGCCGCAGCACCACGCCGCCATTGGCGATGGCGGCGGTGCCGCGCACCACATGCAGCGGCGAGACGGCGATGCCGTGGCCGAAGCCGATGGTCATCGTGGCGATCTCTTTCCAGTTCGACGCGGCTGGGACCAGCGGGCGGGCGGCTTCCGGCAACTCGATGCCGATGCGCTCGAACATGCCCATGTTGCGCAGCCAGTTGCGCTGGCGCTCGGCGCCAACGGACTGGGCGATGTGGGCAGCGCCGAGGTTGGACGAGTAGGCGAGCACCTCCGGCAGCACCAGCGGGCGCTTCTTGCCTTCGAAGTCGGTGATGGTGAAGCGACCGATCGTGATCGGGTGGCCGGCGTCATAGATGTCCCAGAGATGGCTGATGCCGCTGTCGAGCGCCATCGACAGGGTTTGCAGCTTGAAGGTGCTGCCCGGTTCGTACACGCCGGTGACGGCGCGGTTGAAGCGCTCCGCGTCGGTGGCGGCGCGAACCAGATTGGCGTCATAGTCGGGCAGGCTGACCATGCCCAGCACTTCGCCGGTGCGCACGTCCATCACGATGCCGCAGCCGCCGATGGCGTGGAAATCCTCCATCGCCTTGGACAACTCGTCGCGCACGACGGCCTGCACCTTGACGTCGAGCGACAGCTTCAGCTGCGCGTTGTCCTTGCGCAGCCGCTCATCGAACTGCTTTTCCACCCCGGCGATGCCGTTGCCGTCCACGTCCACGCCGCCGAGCACATGCGCGGCGGTGCGCCCGAGCGGGTAGCGGCGGCGCTCGGTCTGTTCGAAATACACGCCGGGGATGCCAAGGTTGTTGATTGCCACCTGTTCGCGCGGGTTGAGCTGGCGGGCGAGATAAACGAACTGCTTCTCCGCATTCGCCAGACGCTCGGCGGCCTTGGCCTCGTCGAGCTTCGGCAAAACCTGCTTCAGCTTATGCGCGGCTTCCGCCGTGTCGATCATTTCCTTGGGGTTGGCATACAGCGCGACGGTGGGCAGCGAGACCGCAAGGAACTCGCCGTTGCGGTCGGTGATCATGGCGCGTTGCGAGCGGACCGTGGCGTCGGCGGCTTTCTGGGGTTCCAGCAGCTTGGCGATCGGGCGCTCCGGACGATGCGGCATCAGCGGCTGAACGATGGTGGCATCCGCGAGCTTGAGCGCCACGGCGAGGAACAGCAGCGCGAAGCCCGAGGCGGCGAAGACCAGCCTTCCGCGGGTTTTTTCCAACGCGGCGCGGCGTTGCAGGTCGGGCGCGGTGACCCGCACGTCCTCCATCATAGGTACTGCGCCGCCGCGTGGCGTGCCGGTACGGCGCATGGGCAGCCCGCGCGGCGCGGAGTCGGGCGATGGCGCGCCGGGGGGAGAACCGTGGGAGGGAGGCTCGCCGGTCAATTCGGACCCGCGAATTGGTTCTGGTAGGCCGACACCGGAACCGGCGGGGGCAGCGAGGTGCCGCGCGATGCCATGCCGAGCGAGGAAGATCCCGTCGGCGGGGAATAGGTTGCCGCACTCGTGTAGGTCGGTGGCGCGCTGTAGGGGCGTGGGGCGTTGTAGGCGGTGCTCGATCCCGTGGAAGCGGAAGTGGTTCCCGTCGGACGAGCCGCGAGCTGTGCCCGGGTGGCGGCTTCGGCGAGTTGGCGGCGCTCGGCCGCGCGGGCCTGCGCAGCTTCGGCGGTCGCTTTCAGCGCGGCCTTCACCGACGCTTCGCGGGCGGTCTCCCGGGAGGCTTCCCGGACAGCGGCCTCTTTCGCCGTGGCCGGCGCTTGCTGGGACGCGACCTGCGGCTGTGATGATGGCGGCACGGGCGGGGTCGGCAGGTCGGCGATCTCCGTATCGGCTTCATCCGCCGGGACAGGTGCGAGGTCGGACATCAAGGCCGGCGATGCTGCCGGCTCGGGCAGCGGCGCGCGCGGAGCCGGCAACCGGTTGCCCAGATCGGCGAGCGTCGTGAACTGGCTGGGCGCGACCGGACGCAGCTGCAGATGCTGGTCCGATAGCGCGCGCAAACGCTCCAGGTCGTTCAGCAGGGTCCATTCGGTGCGAAGCACCCCGGCCCGGTCCCGCGCGGCGATCGTCGCCTGCACCGTCTGGGCGATCTCCCGGTCGAGCAGCTGCACCCGGTGCTTGGTCTGATAGAGGTAGAGACCAGAGCCGCAGGCGAGCAGCATGCAGATGAGGGTGAAGGGACGGATCATGATGCGAGAATCTCCGCCTGCCTTATCGCCTGTTTTTCGATTCGTTCCATCGCCCGCAGTCGAGCACTGCGCGCGCGGGGATTCTGGGTCGTTTCGGTATCGCCCGGTCGCAGCGCCTTGTGGGTCAGCAGGCGAAAATCCGGTTCGGCGCGCGCGGTCAGGCTACTTGGCGAATGGCGCGACGGTGCCGGGGTGCGCCCCGTTGCCTGAATCATGAAGCGCTTGACGATGCGATCTTCCAGCGAGTGAAACGAAACCACGACCAGACGTCCGCCCGGAGCGAGCAATTCGGCGGCCTGGGCGAGGGCTCGCTCGATCTCGCCGAGTTCGTCGTTGACGCGAATGCGCAGCGCCTGGAAACTGCGGGTGGCGGGATGGTTGCCGGACCGGTCCGGCGGCAGCACAGAGCGCACGATCTCGGCCAGCCGCAACGTGGTCTCGATCGGCGCGGTCTCGCGTGCCGCGACAATGGCCTTGGCGATCCGCCGCGACGCGCGTTCCTCGCCGAACTCGTACAGGATGTCGGCGATCTCGGCTTCGGGCAATGCATTTACCAGATCCGCCGCCGTCGGGCCTTCCTGGCCCATGCGCATGTCGAGCGGGCCGTCGACGCGGAAGGAAAAGCCACGCGAGGCGTCATCGAGCTGGAACGAGGAAACGCCGATATCCAGCACCACGCCGTCCAACTCGCTGACGCCGTGCTCGGCGAGCAGGGCCAGCATGTTGCCGAAAGTTCCCCGCAGCAGGTGCAGACGGCCAGGGAAGCGGGCGGCGAGGCTGGCGCCGCGGGCGATCGCCTCCGCGTCGCGATCGATTGCCCAGAGGGTGCAGGGGGCGGCCTCGAGAATGGCGGCGCTGTATCCGCCGCCGCCGAAGGTGGCGTCCAGATAGGTCGCACCGGCGCGTGGGGCGAGCGCCTCCAGCACTTCGGTCAGCATCACCGGGATATGGCTGCTCATCGGGGCGCGCCTTCGTCGCGGCCGGCCGCCGCATGGCCCGCCCCGGTTGTGCCAGGCAGCGTCAGGTTGCCGCTGCGGACGCGCTCGCGCGCTTCGGCGCGGCGGCGTTCGGCGGCCTCGGGGTGCCAGATCTGGAAGATCCGGCCGACGCCCATGAACTCCATCACGTCGGTGATGCCGGCATGGCGCAGGAGCCTTTCCGGCAGCACGATGCGGCCTTCCTTGTCCGCATCCAGCGGGGTCGCGTCCGCGTACAGGGTCGTTGCCAGATCGTTCTGCGTGTCGCTGAAGACGTCGAACTGCTGCAGCGGTGCGGCGAGCGCGTCGAACACCGTGGTGGGCCAGGCTTCGATGCAGGCCAACTGATGGGAGGGGCGCAGGATCATTGTTGCGGTTTCAGAGCCACCCCGCAGTGTGGCGCGGAACGGCGCGGGCACGGAAACCCGTCCCTTGGCGTCCAGCCTGCTCTGATGGGTTCCCAGAAAATGGGTCATCCGGCCCGGCCCGCCCTTTCTGTTTTCTGGTGCTGCCCGTTGTTGTGTCGGGGCGGCACCGCGCATGCATGAACCGGGGCGCGCGAAAGTGCTTACCCTGGGAAGCAGTGGGATAGCATGGGCCTGTTTGGGAATTCAAGGGAAATTCCGATATCGGCGCCGATTTTGGCGGCATTTTTTGGCTGTCCTCAACGGTTTAACGAAAATGAGGCGCCCTGTGGATAAGTGTGTGGATAGTCGTTTTCGGACCCAGTACCGGCCCCGGTAAAGGATGACGGGGAAAACAAGGGAGGAAGGCTGCCAGACGGCCTGTAAGCCGGGTTCTGTCCGCGCGGCGCATGTCGCCATGTCCGCGTTGGACGGCCATTCCTCTGGGACGCGCCTTGCAGCGCGCCTCGCGCGACCAACCCGGGCGACAGGGCGGAAATGCCCTTGCGTCACGCGGCCCATGGTTTCCCATAAGCGCGCCGCCGGCCGCCCCTATTCGGTCTTGCTCCCGGTGGGGTTTACCCTGCCGCCCCCGTCACC
>CAINEA010000080.1 GCA_903847525.1 uncultured Acetobacteraceae bacterium
GGTCGTCGATCCGCGCCTGAATGCCGAGCAGTCGTTGGAGTTGGCCTTCCTGGTGGCCGAAGAACTGAAAGCCCGCCGCCAGCCCAACGGTCGGGCCCGGGCGGTCGCCGCGCAATGACAGCAACCCTGCATCGTCCCGCGAAACCGTTGCGATAGATACGGGGCGGGACGATGGACGACGGGGGGGGCGGCAGCACCAAGACCACGAAAACCGCCGCTGAATTGGCGGTGGATATAGCTGCACGGACCGATGCCTATTTCAATCGTACCAAGGCGGTCGTGCAGCGCTATGGGGATTGTCGGGTCACGTATGCGGTGTTTATGCGCCGTCCGGTTATTTCAGCTCCGCGGCTGATGCTCGACTGGCTGGCCGAGGTCGCTTGCGCCCGCGGCACGGTGTTCGACATCGACGTGATCCATCCCGAAGGCGGTTGGGTCGGTGCTGGCGAGCCGATGGTCTACATTTCCGGCAGCATGGTCGAATTGTCCGACCTTGAAACCATTCTGCTGCAGAAGCTCGGTGCGGCATGCGTTGCGGCGCACAACGCCTACCAGATGTGTCTGGCCCTGCCGCATGTCGCCTTCCTGGCGATGGATGCGCGCCACTGCGCCGGTGCGGAGATGCAGGACATGATGGCCTATGCCGCCTCGGTCGGCAGCGAGGCGGCGCGGCGGGAAGGGGCGAAGGGCTTTGTCGGCAATGCCAATGATGGCACGGCGCATTGGTTCGGCACCGAGCGCGGCCTGGGCACAATGCCGCATTCGTTGATCGGCTACGCCGGATCCACGGTGCGGGCCGCGGAGATGTTCCGGGAAACCTTCCCCGATGAGAACCTGACGGTCCTGGTGGATTATTTCGGCCGCGAGATCAGCGACGCGCTGGCCGTCTGTGCCCGTTTTCCGGACCTTGCTTCCGGCGGGCGCCTGGCCTTTCGCCTCGACACCCATGGCGGGCGCTTCCTGGAAGGGCTCGACCCCGCGGAGAGCTACGCCGTACTGGATCGGCGGGCACCGGGCGCCATTCGTCGCTACCGCAGCGATACCGAACTGCGCTACCTCGTCGGCACCGGTGTTTCCGCGGCGGCGATCTGGCGCATGCGCGAGGCATTGGACGATGCTGGCTATCCTCGCGTGCGAATCGTTGCCTCGTCGGGGTTCGGCACAGACAAATGCCGGGTGATGGCCGATGCCCGCGCCCCGATCGACGTAGTCGGTACCGGCAGCTTCATTCCCGATGCCTGGCATGAAACCTATGCCACCGCCGATATCGTCGCGTATGACGGCAAGGCGATGGTCAAGGTCGGCCGTGAGTTCCTGCTGCGCAAAAATGGCGAGCGGCAACGCAGCGGCGGCTGACCCGTCGTTGCCTGCTTGACTTCCCCGAAGCCGCACCCGTAGCGTGATTGCGGACAAGATCTATTCACCAGCGACATAACGCGGGGGCTTGTCCGTTCATACAGGGGAACTTCGATGCCGCATTCGCCGCCGTCTCGTCGTGACTTTCTCAAGGCCGCCGCAGCCGGTAGCCTGGGCGCCGCATTCAGCCTGACGGACGCGCAGGCCGCGACCAAGTCGCTGACGTTGATGCATGAAAATTCGTTCATCAAGACCTACGACGAATACATGAACAAGACGCTGATCCCGGCCTATGAGAAGGAAACCGGCGTCAAGGTAAAGTACGATCTGGTTTCCGTCGGTGGCTTGCAAACCCGGGTCACCACGGCGGCGGAAACCCGTTCCGGCCCGGACATGACCGGCATGGCCTTCAACTGGCCATTTCTGTACGATGAAAAACTGATCGACGTGACCGACATCGCCGATGAAGCCGGCAAGGCCAACGGCGGATGGCATGTCGGTGGCACGGAGGCGGTCATCGTCAACGGCAAGTTCAAGGGCGTGCCCTTCGGCAATATCGGCCAGCTTATGAACTGGCGCACGGACTGGTTCGGGGAGGTTGGCTTCAAGACCTTCCCCGACACCTGGGATGGCCTGCTGGAAGCGGGCACCAAGCTGAAGAAGGCCGGCCACCCTTTCGGTTTCGAACTCGGGCACGGTTTCGGTGACAACCATGGCTGGTTGTATCCGCTTCTGTGGTCCTATGGCGCGCGCGAGGTGGAGTCGGACGGCAAGACCATCGTCATCGACTCCAACGAGACGGCGGCGGCGGTCGATTTCTGCCGGAAATTCTTCCAGGACACGATGCTGGAGGATGTGCTGGGCTGGACCGATCCGAACAACAACAAGGCCTGGCTTGGTCAGCAGATCTCCTGCACCAACAATGCGCAATCCATCCTGTGGCTGGCAAAGCGCGAATTCCCCGACATCGGCAAGGTCACCGATCACGCGTTGAACCCGATGGGCCCGACCGGCAAGCGCTACCATATTCTCAATCCCTGGAGCCACGGAATCTTCACCCACACTTCCGATCCCGATGCGGCCAGGGCTTTTCTGCGTTGGCTGATGCAGCCCAAGCAAGTCGGCGCGTGGTATGCCTCCGCCGACATGTACTATGCCCCGTTCCTGAAGGGCTTCGATGATAGCCCGGCCTGGAATGTCGAGCCGCGCTATTTGCCGTTTCGCGATTCGATGACGACCTCCCATCTGCCCGGCTGGCCGGCGCCATTGAGCCGCGCGCAGTCGGAAAGCGTGGCCAAATATGTGGTTGTGGATATGTTCGCGAAGGCCTGCGCCGGCGCCTCCACCAAGGATGTGATCTCGGCGGCCAATGCGCAGCTCAAGCAAATCTATCAGCAGGCTTAAGCCACAGGGAACGCGATCATGTCCGCGAGTACGCTTCCGGTTCCCCCAAGGACCGCTTCGGGGAACCGGACGCTCGGGCGGTCGCGCTTTCGCGAATGGACGGAAAAGGAGGCGGTCTTCAGCTGGCTGATGATTGGCCCGCCGATCCTGTTTCTGTGCGCGATGGTCGGCTATCCGTTTCTGTATGGTTGCTACCTAAGTCTGATGCACCGGCCGGTCGCGACCACCGGAGAGTTCATCGGCCTCGGCAATTATATTGCCAACTGGAACGATCCGGTGTTCTGGCGGGTCGCCCGCAACACCATCGTCTATACCCTTGTCACCACCTTCCTGAAGGCGGTCGGCGGCCTTGGTCTGGCGCTGGTGATGAACCAGTCCTTCCCGATGAAGAACTTCGTCCGCGCCGCGCTGCTGCTGCCATTCATCGTGCCGACGGTGCTGTCCACGATCGCCTGGATGTGGATCCTCGATCCCACCTTCAGCGTGCTGAACTGGCTGCTGATTGCCGCCGGCGTGCCTGCGCCAGGGCCTTCCTGGCTCGGTAATCCGGTATTGGCGATGTGCTCGCTGATCGTCATCAACACCTGGCGCGGCCTGCCGTTCTACGCCATCACCCTGCTGGCCGGCCTGCAGACGATCTCGCCCGAGTTGCATGAAGCCGCGACCACCGACGGCGCCACCACCTGGCATCGCTTTCGCTACATCACCCTGCCACTGCTGCAGCCGGTGCTGTTCATCGTTACGATGTTCTCGATCATCTTCACGTTCTCGGATTTCCAGCTGGTCTACGTGCTGACCCACGGCGGCCCGGCGAACGCGACGCATCTGTTCGCTACCTACGCTTTCGACATCGCCATGAGCGCGGGCCAGTTCGGCCTTGGCGCGTCTGTCGCGCTGTCGATGCTGCCGCCGCTGGCCCTGATCATCGTGGCGCTGGCGATTTACATGAGGAAGCGCTGATGCCCGTTGGAACGCGATTTTGGTAGAGGGCAGGGGTTGGGTCAGGCCGTTCTTCCAGCTCTGGTTGCCGCTGGCCGTCGCGCTGATTTTCACCCTGTTCCCGTTTTACTGGATGGCGATAACCTCGCTGAAGCCGAATTCGGAACTGTATAATCCGAAGGTGATGCCGCTGATCGTCCACAACCCGACGATGAAGCATTATATTGACCTGCTGACCGAAACCGACTTTCTGACCTGGACCTACAACACGATGCTGGTGGCGGTGATCTCCACCGCGATTTCCCTGGTATTCGGCATCATGCTGGCCTACCCGCTGGCGCGCATGCGATTTCCCGGCGCCGCCCTGATCGCCTTCGCCGTCGCCGCCACCTATCTGGTGCCGCAGCCGCTGCTGTTTATTCCGATGGCCGACATCATCAACTCGCTGCATCTGGGTGATACGCTCAGCGCGGTCATTCTTACCTATCCCACCTTGCTGGTGCCGTTCTGCGCGTGGCTGCTGATGGGTTACTTCAAGACCGTGCCGAAGGATCTGGAGGAAGCCGCCCGGATCGACGGCGCAACACGGCTGCAGACCATGGTGAAGATTATCCTGCCGCTGTGCACGCCGGGCTTCATTTCCGCCGGGATCTTCGCCTTCACCCTGGCGCAGAACGAGTTTCTCTATGCGCTGATCTTCCTGACCAATTCCGACGTGCGCACGGTGCCCGTCGGGGCGATCTCCGAACTGGTTCGTGGCGACGTGTTCTACTGGGGCCAATTGATGGCTGCCGCCCTGCTCGGCTCCATTCCCGTGGCGATCATCTATTCGTTCTTCGTCGAGCACTACGTGTCCGGCCTGACGGCGGGGGCGGTGAAGCAATAGGGAGGCGCGCGGAGCAGCGTTGTTCGGGATTTCGTGTCTGGCACGTTGATTCCCCGTCCAACCGCTCCTAGCTTCCGGGCATGTCCATGTCCTTTCCGATCGAACGGCCCGCGTACGAGCGAGCGTCATGAGCGACCTGTTTGCGCCTGACGGCGGCTGGCGGGTACGTATCCTCGACCTCTCCGGCGGCGCGGAGGACAATATCAGCGAGGAAATCGGTGGCTTCGCGACGATCATGCACGCCAATGCCTTTGCCCGCCGCTACGTCCGAGACAGTCTGGAGCGCTGTCGGTCACCGGGCATGAACACCAAGGAATTGCTGGAGACCTGGTTCGCGTTCGGCGAGGACGCCGAAGTGATCGATGCCGGCGAGCAGGGCTGGCGTAGCGCCACCGAACTCGGCGATTTCGCCGATCGGCGCGCCAGCGCGGAGGATCGCGACTGGCGCTCGCTCGATCCGCGCCTGGACGATCCGGCCGACGCCGACGACACCCACGAAGAGTCTGGAGAATGACACGGCTTCGCTTTGCGCCGGCCACCAACGGGCATCTGCATGTCGCCAGCGCCCGCGTCGCCTTGGTGACCTATCTGTTCTCCCGCCGCCACAAGGGTGAATTCTGCCTATGGCTGGACGATCTGGACCCA
>CAINEA010000081.1 GCA_903847525.1 uncultured Acetobacteraceae bacterium
GCCGCCACGACGAGGGGCGGCTCCATCATCTCAGCGAAGCTTGAACCTCAGGACAGGAGCGGCCCGGAATGGGGTCAGATCACGAGCGCGCCGGATAGACGCGGATTCCGGCCGCCATCGACAGCCGTTCCGCTTTACCCACAGCCAGTCATGCGAACCCCCTTTCAACAGCCCGATGCGCTCCACCGCCAGGTAGTGCTCCAGATGGTCCTGCATGTCTCGGGGAAGCAGGTATTCCAGAGGTCGTCCCGTCTTCATGTCCAACTCCTCGAAGAGGATGCGGGTGCGTTCCCCGTCAGTCATGAGACTCCGCCCGAGTTGCAGCTTGGACATGGATCCAGCCCGCGGCGCGCGCGCGGCCAGCAGCGCGATCATCAACCCGTCGCGATGTTGGATTCCGCGCTTGTAGGGCGCCTTGATCGGCAGGGCCTCGTTCATTAGCCGCAGTCCGAACTGAAAGAGCGTGCGGCTATGAGGGACCATGAAGGTCCGTTTCCTCATGGGCAGCGAGGACCGCAATGACTTGCCTTTCGGCGACGAAAGCCAGCGGAAATTCCGCTCTGGCGCCATGATCCGCAACGTGCACCGCAAGTCGGCCAGGCGGCTGATGAGTGTTTGGTCGCGGTTGCCAAGCTCACGCATGAGTTTGACGTATCCCCTGATACGGGCGGGAGTGACCCGGTCGGCTGGGTGTTCGAGGGCATCCAGTTGCCCCGTCAGGTTGAGATAGCCCATCCAGCGGCTGTAGCCCGCCAGAGCCTTCTGCAGCGTTGCCGGCCGCAATCGGTCAGCGTAGCCAGCTTCGTCGAGATCATCAGAGATCAAGACGCCTGCGTTCCACAGGCGCCTGCGCGGGCCGGCGAATTCGCCACCGAAGGCCGATTATAATCGCCACCTGAGGCCGGTCGAAACCGCCACCCCTGGGCGCAGGCACCGAGCCGTTAGGCGAGGCCGGACTGCCGCTGACGAGTAACTTTATCTGGTAAGAAGAGAATTCGTCAATTAGAATACTCTTGCTGTATCTGATGCTGTAATCTTTTCCACCTGTGTATTAGGTGAATAACGGGGATAACTTTCATAAGCTATTTACTTTGTTCATCAATTTTATCCACAGCCGGATTTTCCGCCGCCGGACGGGTAACGTCACCGCGCATCGACTTGCCCTTGAGTTCGAGGCGATATGCGTTGTGAACGAGACGATCCAGGATCGCGTCGGCGTAAGTGGGATCTCCAATCTGAAAATGCCAGCTGTCTTGTGGGATTTGCGTTGCCACGATCGTCGAGCCGCGGTCGTGGCGGTCGTCGATCACCTCCATCAGATCACGGCGCTGATCGGCGGTCAGCTTAACCATCGCCCAATCGTCCAGAATCAGGAGTCGGGTGCGTGCCAGGGTCTTCAACAACCGTGCCTGACGGCCATTCAGCCGGGCTATAGCCAGTTCGTCGAGCAGCCGTGAGAGACGCTTGTAAAGCACTGAGACGCCGTCGCGGGCGGCCTGATTGCCCAGAGCGCAGGCAATCCAACTTTTGCCGATCCCGGCCGCCCCGCTGATCAAAACGTTACGGTGTTGGCGGATCCATAGCCCGCTCGCAAGCGTCTGCATGGTCGACCGGTCCAGTCCGCGCGGGGTTCGCAGATCGAGATTCTCCATGTAGGCGGACTGACGCATGCCGGCCCGCCTCAGACGCAGCTCCAATGCAGTGGTGAGCATTTCGCTGTGCTGGATATCGACCAGCAACGCCAGCCGCTCAGAGAATGGCATCGCGTCAAACTCAGGCTGTCGCAATTGTGCGGTCAACGCATTGGCCATGGCGCTAAGGCGCAGGGCGTGCAGCTTCTCGATGGTCGGCTGGTTCATTGGATGTCCTTGTTGCTGGATCGGCGGTGCCGATCGTCCGTGGTCGTAGTCAGTGGTAGTAGTCGCCACCGCGGATATTGCCGTGATGGCCGATACCGTCCTCGGCCGCGGGGGCGACAAGTGGCCGCCCACTCTTGAGCAACTGCTCGACAAACCCCGACGAGCTGGCGCCTGCTGCCATTGCCCGCACGCACGCGGCCTCCAGATGTTCGCCCGGGTATCGCGTTGCCAGGCGCAGAATGCCGAGGCAGGACCGCACACCCTGCTCGATATGATCGCGCCCTGTCAGCAGCCGCTCGACGTAGGCCGCGGTGGCCACACCGACCTTGGCAGCCTGCTCGCGCACCCAGTCCGGCGTCCGCTTGGCCACCGCGCTGTGCGCCGGTGGCATGTGTTCGCTCAGCGTGGTCCAATGATTTTGCCCGGCCACTCGGGCATGACTGGCCGTCCGCTCGCCGCGGTGGAAAATCTGCACGCTGCTGCGTGTGACAAAGACATCGACGCGTTTGCGCACCAGCGCATACGGAACCGAGTAGAAGTTCCTCTCGACCGCGACGTGATAGTCGACGTTGACGGTTACCCCGATCGCCCATTGGCCGACGACGTAGGGCTCGATCGGCAAGCGCTTGAGCACGGCGCGTTCGACCGCTTCAAACAAGCTGCGCCGGCTGCCCTCGCGCGGCGATGCCATCGGCTTGTCGTTCAACTCGCCGAGCAGCAGCGCGATCGCCTGGTTCAGCTCAGCCAACGAGAAGAACTGACGATGACGCAGTGGAGCCAGGAGCCAACGGCAAGCCTGTAGCTGTAGCGGCGCGCAATCGAAATGTGGCGGACGCGCAATCGAGGTCGGTTTCTGACGCAGATTCGCTGAGACTATCGGGTGTGTCCGACGCACGCTGATTGAGACTGAGCGCACAATCGGTGAGACGGACGCGAGATCGAA
>CAINEA010000082.1 GCA_903847525.1 uncultured Acetobacteraceae bacterium
CGCCAGAACAAACGCCACTCGGTGGCCCCCAGACTGCGGGCCGCCCGTTCATACGACCGGTCCACATTCTCCAGCGCCGCCCGCGCCGATTTCAACAGCAGCGGCACCGCATGCAGCGTGGATGCGATCACGGCCGCGCGCCACGTGAAAACCAGCGGAGCCCCGGTCACAGCCTCCCACACACGCCCGATCCAGCTGGTGCGCCCGATCGTGACCAGCAGGTAGTAACCCAGCACGGTGGGCGGCAACGCCAGAGGCAGCGTCGCAAGGGCGTCCAGAATCTCTCGCCCGCGGAAGTCCCGGTTGGCGAGCAGCCACGCAAGGGCAAGTCCGGCGACGAGCGAGATGGCGGTCGCAAGCGCGGCCACTTCGAGACTGAGCCAGAGCGGAAACCAGTCGATATTCATCGCAGGACGGTTTTCCATTGTGGCACAGGGGTGTGGCATAGGAGTGTGGCACAGGAAGGACACGGCCTTATACTTGGGGAGTCTTGCCGCTGAAAAGATTCCTGGTCGCCCTGGCCCTGACCGTTGTCGCGCACGCGCAAACGCACGCGCCGCACGCCGTCCTCATCGGTATCTCGGAATACGCTCACCTGCCCAAAGACCTCTGGCTGCAGTATGCCGATGCCGACGCCACCGCCCTCGGCAAACTGCTCGCCGTGCCCCCGGCGAACCTCACCGTGCTGACCAATGCGCAGGCCACCACCGTGGCCATCCGCGCCGCGCTCCACGCCCTCCCGAAGGACCCGAACAGCACCATCTACGTGCTGATCGCCGCGCACGGAACGGTTGATAATCAGGGCGCCTACATCCTGACCTACGACAGCGATCCGGCGAACATGGCCGCCACCGCACTGCCTATGGCCGAGCTTCAAACCCTGGTCCAGCAGGACCTTGCCGCCGCCGGACACGTCGTTTTCCTCGCCGATGTCTGCCGCGCGGCCACCATAGGAAATCTGAAGACGGCCACCGTAGGCAACGCAATCGAGGCGCTTGGCGAAGCGAAGGGCGAGATGCTGGGCCTGATGGCCGCCCGACCCGCCGAAGTCTCGTTCGAAGGTCCGCAGTTCGGCGGCGGACACGGCGCGTTCACCTGGGCTGTGCTCGAAGGCCTCGGGGGGAAGGCCGATGCCGATCACGACGGTGCCGTCACCGCCGGCGAACTCATCGACTACGTGCGCGGCAGCGTCTCCCGACTCACCAGCGGCAAACAGCACCCGCGCGATTTCGGCGATATGGACAACGCAACGCGCCTGCGCTGATCCGCGCCGCCCCTCAAGAAGTAATAGAATGGCCCGTATGAATGCCCCGACGCCTGCGACGCCCACCGGTACCGCCGTCCTCGCGATGGATTGCCAGAATGGCATCATCGCCAACTACTCGAAGGGCGACCCCGACCTGATCCACAGGGCGGCCGCAGTCCTCGAAGAGGCCCGCAAGGCCGGCCACACCGTGATCCACATCCGCGTCGGATTCAGGCCCGGCATGCCCGAGGTCAGCGCCCGGAACGCAGTCTTCGGTGCCATGAAGGCCTCACCGGAACGCCAGGCATTCCTTGCCGGCGAAAACGGCGAAATCCATCCCGCTCTCGGCCCGGCAGCGGACGACATCGTCGTCACCAAGCACCGCGTCAGCGCCTTCGCCGGCACCGACCTCGAACAGATCCTCCGCGCCAACGACGTCGAAACGCTCGTACTCTTCGGCATCGCCACCAGCGGCGTCGTGTTATCCACCGTCGTCGATGCGTTCGATGCCGACTACCGGATTGTCGTCCTGCGCGACTGCTGCGGCGACCTCGATCCCGAGGTCCACGCGTGCCTGCTCGACAAGATATTCCCCCGCCGGGGCACGGTCATCTCCTCAGCCGAATTTCTTGCTTCCCTGACAGCCTGAGCCCGCTCAGGACTTCGCCAGCGCCGCCTTCACGCGCGTCGCCGTGAACGGCACGCTGCGCAGGCGAACGCCAGTCGCGTCGAAAAACGCATTGGCGAGCGCCGCCGCCACCGGACCCGTAGCCGCCTCACTGCC
>CAINEA010000083.1 GCA_903847525.1 uncultured Acetobacteraceae bacterium
ATGCCGATCGCCAGCACGATCGCCAGCAAAGACACGGTGTTGGCCGAGTAGCCGATCGCGTTCAGCACGATGAAGGTGCCGATCAGGCTGACCGGCACGGCGATGGTGGGGATCAGCGTGGCGCGGAAGTTGCCCAGGAACAGGAAGACGACCAGCACCACCAGCACGAACGCCTCGATCAGCGTTTTCTGAACTTCGTGAATGGTGGCCGTCACGAAGGTGGTCGGGTCGTAGGTGATCTTCCAGGCCAGGTCTTCCGGGAAGTTCGCCTCGCCGTCCTTCATCACATGCTTCACCGCATCCAGCGACGTCAGCGCGTTGGCGCCAGGCGACTGGTAGACAGCGATCAGCGCGGCGGCCGCCCCGTTCAGCCGTGTAGCGCGATCCATATTGGCGGCACCGAGCTCGATTCGGGCGATGTCCTTGAGCTTCAGTACGGACCCATCCGGATTGGTGCGGATGATGATTTCCTGGAATTCCTCGATCGAGACGAGCCGTCCCTTGGTTTCGATGTTCAGCTGGATCTGCTGGTCGTTATCCACCGGCCGCGCGCCGATGCGTCCGACCGGCGCCTGGGTGTTCTGCGATTGGATCGCGCTGATCACATCCGAAACCGCCAGGCCAAGTCCGGTCATCCGGTCCGTACGCAGCCAGACCCGCATGGCATAGTCCTGCGGGCCGAACAGCTTGGCGTCACCGACGCCGGGCGTGCTGCGGATTGTGTCGATCAGGTTGATCGTCGCGTAATTGCTGATGAACAATTCGTCGCGCGTATGTTTCGGCGAATACAGGCTGATCACGCCGAGCATCGCCGAGGACACTTTCTTCACCGTCACGCCTTGGGTGCGCACTTCCGAGGGCAGCTTGGACAGCGCCACCTGAACCCGGTTATTGACGTTGACGGTGTTGATGTCCGGGTTGGTGCCGAGCTCGAAGGACAACGTCAGCGTGTAGCTGCCGTCATTGCCCGACACACTTTTCATATAAATCATTTTGTCGACGCCGACGATCTGCGCCTCGATCGGTTGGGCGATCGTCGTTTCCACCACGGCGGCGGAGGCACCGGGATAGACGGTGGTGACCGAAACCTGCGGCGGCACGATATCCGGATATTGCGCGACTGGGATGCCGAGCAGTGAGACCAGCCCGGCGATCGTGGTGACGATGGCGATGACCATCGCCAGCCGGGGCCGGTCGACGAAAACCGAGGAGATCATGGGCTTAGCCCCCCTTGGTGGGAGACGTGACCGACGTCGCGGGGGCGGGCATCGGCGAGGCGACCACAGGCGCACCTGGGCGCAGAGTTTGCATGCCCGTTACCACGACCTGTTCGCCGGCGGTCAGCCCCTGGTCGATGGCTATGCCGGTGCCGACCTCACCGGCGGTCTTGACCCGCTTCATTACGGCCTTGCCGTCCTGCACCACGAATACGTAGATGCCTTCCTGGTCGGCCAGCAGGGCGGCCTGCGGAATGACGACCTTCTCCTCCGGCGCATCGCCTTGCACGGCAACGCGCATGAACTCCCCGTCTGTCAATACGCCGTCGGGGTTCGGCACGCGTGCGCGCACCGACACCGTGTCGGTGCCGCGGTTCACGGTCACATCGACAAAATCGATCTTGCCGTCATTGCTGTAGGCGGTGCCGTCGGAAAAGCGGAGCTTCACCACCAGGCTATCGCGATCGGCCTTGCGACCCTCGCTGCGCACCCGCAGGAATTCCCGCTGGCTGACCGGAAAGGTAACATACATCGGGTCCTGGCTGACGATCAGTACCAGCGGGCCGCTGTCGGGGCTGACGACGTTGCCTCTGGTGACTTTGGCCCGGCCGATCCGTCCGGTGATCGGCGAAATAATGGTAGTGTATCCGAGGTTGATGGTGGCGGTTTTCAGATCCGCATCGGCCATTGCGACGGCGCCCTGTGCGTTCTTTTCGGCGGCCACCCGTTCGTCGCGGGTGGCCACAGACGTCGCTGACGTCTTGACCAGTTCTTCGGCTCGCGCCCGCTGCACGCTGGCGTTGGTCAGCGTGCCCTGGGCCTGGAGCAGGGCGCCCTGGGCCTGCTGCAACGCGGCTTCGAACGGCGCCGGATCGATCTGGAACAGCTTGTCGCCCTCCTTGACCGTCTCGCCTTCCTTGAAGAAGGTTTGCTGGAGGAAGCCGGTTACCCGCGCCCGGATCTCGACCCGATCGATTGCCTCGACCCGGCCGACGAAATCGATCCCGCGGTTTACCTGCTGCTTCGTGGCGATCACGGTTCCGACGGGAATCGGCTGACCGGCGGCCTGCTGAGCGGCAGCCGGGTGGACCAGCGACAGCGTCGCTGCGAGCAGAAAGGTGGCAGCAACGGTTGACGGGCGGCGCATGCGGTTTCCCTCAATTTTGGCGCGGGGTGGACACTCAGGCGGAAGCTTATACGGCACGTCGGAAGTTCATGTCGCCGGCTACCGAATTTTAATAAGTTGCCCGGCCGCCGGTGACGTCGAACACGGCGCCGGTCGTGAAGCTGCATTCCGGGCTGGCGATCCAGGCCACCATCGAGGAAATGTCGTCCACCGTGCAGAACCGTCCCATCGGAATGCGAGCCTTGGCGCCGTCGATATGCGCCTGGGTCATTTCCTTGAATAATTCGGTCTCGGTGATCGCGGGGGTGACGCAGTTCACGGTAATGCCGGCGCCAACCACTTCCTTTGCCAGCGCCTTGCAGAAGCCGATCACCCCGGCCTTGGCGGCCGAGTAGGCGGCGATGCCAGGCATACCTTCCTTGCCGGCGATGGAGGCGATGGTGACGATCCGGCCATAGCCGTGTGCGCGCATGTGGCGCACGGCCGGCCGGCAGCCGTGGAATACGCCGGTCAGATCCACCGCCAGCACCTGTTCCCAGGCGGCGAGCGGATAGTCCTCCATCGGCGCCACCGGCCCGTTGATGCCGGCATTGTTCACTAGGATGTGCACCTGTCCGAGCTCCGCACTGCGCGCGAACGCGGCCTCCACATCGGCGGCGTCGGTGAGATTCACCGTGATGGCCAGGGTCGGGACGAAATCGCTTTCGGCCAGCGGGGTCAGATCCCGATCCCATACCACCACGCGTGCGCCGACCGCGGCGAGGCGGCGGCAGATGCCAAGGCCGATACCGCGCGCCCCGCCGGTGACGATGGCGATCTGCCCGGAGAGCGGTGGTTGCGTTGCGGTCTCGCTCATCTGGACGGCTCCGGTTGACGGTATCGGTGTGTTCCCGGCTGAATGCCGGTAACGACCCCTCAGGGTCGATTGGAACGGGAGATACCATGTCCATGAGCAGCAACAACATCGCCAACGAATCGGTGGCCGTCGCCATGGTCGCGGCATTCCGCCGGCATGGCGTGGAGGTGATGTTCGGACAGTCGATCCCAAGCTCCGTTCATCTGGTCGCGCCGCAATTCTCCATTCGCCAGATCGGCTATCGCACGGAGAATGCCGGTGGCGTGATGGCGGATGCCTATGCCCGCGTTTCCCACCGGGTCGGCGTCGTCACGGCGCAGAACGGACCGGCGGCGACGCTGTTGGTAGCACCCTTGGCGGAGGCGCTGAAGGCCTCCATTCCGGTCGTCGCGCTGGTGCAGGAAGTGTCGCGCCCGGCGATGGACCGCAACGCGTTCCAGGAGCTGGATCATTTCGGCCTATTCTCGGCCTGCGCCAAGTGGGTGCGGCGTATGGACCTGGCATCGCGGGTCGATGACTACGTCGATATGGCATTCACGGCCGCGACCACGGGAAGGCCTGGGCCGGTGGTGCTGCTGTGCCCCTATGATCTGTTCAACGAAGCCGCCGGTTCGGCGCAGGAGCGGGCGGCGGGGCGCACCGCGTCGATCGACCATTATCCGCTCGATCGGGTCAGCCCCGATCCGGTTCGGGTCGAGCAGGCGGCGGAGTTGCTGGCGAAGGCCGAGCGTCCGATCGTGATCGCCGGCGGCGGCGTGCATCTGTCCGATGCGGCCGAGGCCCTGGCGGCGTTGCAGGACGCGGCCTCGCTGCCGGTTGCCACCACGGTGATGGGCAAGGGCACGGTCAGCGAACTGCATCCGCTGTCGCTTGGGGTCGTCGGCTATTTCATGGGCACCGGCAGCCGCACCAAGTTCATGCGGGAACTGGTGACGGAGGCGGATGTGGTGCTGCTGGTCGGCAACCGCACCAACCAGAACGGCACCGACAGCTGGTCGCTGTACCCGCGGGGTGCGAAATTCATCCATATCGATCTCGACGGCAACGAGGTCGGCCGCAACTACGAGGCTCTGCGCCTGGTGGGCGATGCGAAGCTGTCGCTGGAGGCGCTGACGGCGGCGCTCGCGCGGTGCGATCTGTCCAAGCGGACCGCCGGGCGGGCGAAGGTCGAGGCGGCGATCGCGGACGGGCTGGCGCGGCACCGGGAGGAGGCAGGACCGTTGCTGACCTCGGCGGCCAGCCCGATCCGGCCGGAGCGGCTGATGGCCGATATCCAGGCGCAGCTGACCCCCGACACGATCGTGGTCGCGGACGCCAGCTACTCGTCGATCTGGATATCCAATTACCTGACCGCCCTGCATGCGGGCATGCGCTTCCTGACGCCGCGTGGGCTGGCCGGGCTCGGCTGGGGGTTGCCGATGGCACTGGGAGCCAAGGTGGCACGGCCGAACGCGCCGGTGATCTGCCTTTCCGGCGATGGCGGCTTCGGGCATTGCTGGGCGGAGTTGGAAACCTCCCGCCGCATGGGGCTGCCGGTGGTGCTGATCGTGCTGAACAATCAGGTGCTGGGCTACCAGAAAGACGCCGAGACGGCGTTCTTCGGGGAATACACCGACGCCTGCGAGTTCCAGCCGGTCGATCACGCCGCGATTGCGCGTGCCTGCGGCTTGCATGGCGTGCGCATCGACAACGCCGCTGATTTCGCGCCGGCGCTGGCGGCGGCGTTGAAGGCGGACCGCACCACGGTCATCGATGTTATGTCCGATCCGAATGCTCATCCGCCGATCACGGTATTCGAGGGGAAGATCTGATGCTGGCGATCCGCAAGACCGCGCCGGAGCACGGCCTGACGGCTCAGAACGTCAACGCGCCGGGGCCACTGGCGTCGGGTGAGGTGCGGGTGGATGTCGGCGCCGTCGGCATCTGCGGCAGTGACGTGCATATCTACGAATGGACCGCCGGCTATGACTGGATGCGCAAGGCGATGCCGGTGACGCTGGGACATGAATTCGCCGGCACGGTGTCTGAAGTCGCGCCGGATGTGACCGATATGGTTGTCGGCCAGCGCGTGACGGTCGCGCCGGCCATCGCCTGTGGCGCTTGCCGCGCCTGCCGGGCATCGACGCCGGAGCTGTGCACCGCGCGCACAGCGCTTGGACTGACCCGCGACGGCGGATTCGCCGCACAGGTGAATGCGCCGGCGCTGAACTGCCTGCCGATCCCGGACCATGTGGACATGGAGATCGCCGCATTGACCGAGCCGCTGGCGGTTGCCGCGCGTGCGGTAGAGACGGGTGAGGTGAGACTGGGCGAGACCGTGGTGGTGTTGGGCCCTGGCACGATCGGCCAGGGGATCGCGCTGTTGGCCCGGGCGTCCGGTGCGCGGGTGATCCTGGTCGGGCACGATGACGCGGTCCGCTTCGAGACGCTGCGGGCGCTCGGTTTCGCGGATTGCATCGACGTTGCGGAGCAGGATTTGAAGGCCGCGGTGGAGAAGCTGACCGGGGGCAAGGCGGACAAAGTGTTCGAGGCGACCGGCGTGCCGTCCTCGATCCGCGACGGGCTGTCGATCCTGCGTGATGGCGGGATC
>CAINEA010000084.1 GCA_903847525.1 uncultured Acetobacteraceae bacterium
AGGTTTTCTGTCCGGCGTGCACGGGCACCACCTCCGCGCCGAGCATTTTCATGCGATACACGTTGAGCATCTGGCGCGCACAATCCACCGCGCCCATGTAGATGACACATTTCATGCCGAACATCGCGCTGACGGTGGCGGTGGCCACGCCGTGTTGACCCGCCCCCGTCTCCGCAATAATGCGTGTCTTGCCCATGCGCTTGGCCAGTAAAATCTGGCCCATGCAGTTGTTGGCCTTGTGGCTGCCGGTGTGGTTCAGCTCATCGCGCTTGAAATAGACCTTGGCGCCGCCGAGCTTGTCGGTCAGGCGCTGGGCGAACCAGAGCGGCGTCGGACGGCCGACATAGTTGGTCATGTAGCCGGCGAGTTCCTTCTGGAACGCTGGGTCGGCCTTGGCTTCCTTGTAGGCCTTTTCCACGTCCAGGATGATCGGCATCAGGGTTTCGGCCACGAATCGGCCGCCAAATTCCCCGAACCGGCCGCGGGCGTCCGGACCACTGCGCAGGGAGTTGGCTCCGGATATTGGAGCGATGGGCTTGTTCACAGACACTATACTCCGAAAACCTGGGCGTTTCCCTGAACCGCAGGGGGTGTTTCCCCAAACCTTAGTTGATAGCGCAGCGCGCATGTTGAAGCAAAGAAGCCGGGGCAAAGCCGCGGGGGTTAGCCGCCGACAACGGGTGGCGGGCTAAGATCGCGGATCACGTGTTCCAGCGCGCCGAGCGCGAGCAGTGCCGTGCCGCGGTCGCAGGCCTGTTGCAGGCGCTTGCCCCGGCCGGGATGGATCAGGTTGCGGAAGTCCTTGGCCAGCATTGCCGCGCGTTCCGTGCTGGACTGGATATAGCCGAGGTTTCGGGCCGCCTGGATCAGGAGGTTCAGGTTCCAATCGTCCAGCGGCGGCGGCCTTTTGGCCTCGTTCCCGAGTGCCGCCTGCAGTGAAGCGGGATCGCACGGGCCCAGCTTCCAGAGCAGCAGACCTTCGATCGTCGCGCCGGCAAGAACGGTGGCGGCTTTCCATTCCCGATTGTGGAGCGCGGAGCCGGCGGCGCTGATATCGAGCCGCAGGCTTTCGCGCAAATCTGGCGGATCGATGAAGGCAAGCCCGGCGGTGCCGGCCGCGACGATTTCATCGGGGCACTGTCCCAGCGCCGCGCGGATGACCGAGACCGGGTTGGGGCCGTCGTCCCCCAGATTAAAGGTGATGGGTCTTTCCGTGGCCCGCCAGCGCTTCACCTGCTGGCGGCACGCCGTGATCGCGGCGAAGAACCTGGCGAATTCCTCGGCCGAAAGCCGGATCAGTTCCGGGGCGATCGCACGGGCCAGATCGGTGACGACGGCGAGGTCGTTCGACCGGAAATGGCCGATCAAAAAGACGCCGGGCAGCTTGGCCGCCTCGGGGAACAAGCTATCGATGATGGCGACGGCCTGGCTGGGCAACACCTCAGGCATGGCAGCCTAGTGCCTTGTGGGCGCAGCTTCCGGCGGCCGCGGAGTGGGTCCGTGGCCGCCGGAGCGTATCTGGCGTGTAACCAAGACTAGCCGGGGAAG
>CAINEA010000085.1 GCA_903847525.1 uncultured Acetobacteraceae bacterium
CGGCACATTCACCACCGCCGCCACCGGCACCCCACGGGCGTGGAACAGGCCGAGTGCCGACATCGTATCGGCGGTTTCACCGGATTGGGAAACCACCACGCCGGCCGTGCCGGAAGTGATCAACGGAGAGCGGTAGCGAAACTCCGAGGCGATCTCGATATCGCAGGGGATGCCGGCATAGGCCTCGATAAACGGCCTTGCAGCGCTGGCCGCGTAGAAGGAACTGCCGCAGGCAACGACCAGCAGACGGTCGGCGGTATCGAAAAGGGCAGGCAGCTTCAGGTCACGCAGCGCGTCATCCGTCGCCTGCAAGGCGGCGGGCTGCTCAGCGATCTCGTTGCGGGTATGCGTGGCGTGGATGCGCGTCCCGGCTTGCGCGCTGTCTTCGGCGAGCACGCTCCAGACACGCTCGGTGATCTTGCGGTCGCGACCCGTAATCCGCACGCCGTCATGCGACAGGTCGGCCATGTCGCCATCCTCCAACGTCGCATACTGGGAGCAAAGCCCGGCCAAGGCAGCCGGATCGGAGGCAACTCCCGCCGCGCCCTCGGAGCGGCCCACCACGATGGCACTGCCCTGGCGCGCCACCAGAAGATGGTCCGGCTCGTCCTCGAACAGCACCGAAAGGGCATAGGCGCCTTCCAAATGGTCGCAGGCCGAACGCAGCGCCTCGGCTGGAGCCAGGCCGCCGGCACGGGCCCGGGCGATCAGGTGCGGCACAACCTCGGAGTCGGTCTGAGAAAGGAAGCGATGGCCGTCGGCCATCAGTTCGGCGCGCAGGTACTCATGGTTTTCGATGATACCGTTATGGACCACCGCGACGCCGTCATAGACATGCGGGTGCGCGTTGGAGACGTCGGCCGCGCCATGGGTTGCCCACCTTGTGTGGGCGATGCCGGCGTGGCCGCTGGCATTGCCGTCCAGCGCCTCGCTGAGCTGACGCACGCCACCGATTACCTTGCGAATCATCAGCCCGCACATATCCGGCCCCGCCACCGCGATCCCGGCGCTGTCGTAGCCGCGGTATTCCAAGCGTTCGAGAGCGTTGACCAGATCACTGGCAACCGGATGACCATTCACCAAACCGACGATGCCGCACATGCTGTATTCTCCTGCAGAGCGTTGTTACAGGGATAACAGCAGAAACCGTGCCAACGCCGGCTGGGAGGGAATAGCGGGCATTTTGCAAATTGCGACGCGGCGCGCGGCTATGCGCCAGGACGTAGACCCAAGGTCGGGTGCGCGCAGGCTTAGCGCCCGGTACCGCCGCGCCAGACTTGCAGCTTGCGATAGATTGTCGAAGGATTGACCTCGAGCATCGCCGCGGCGCGCGGCACGTCGTGGTTCGTAGCCTCGAGCGCCGCCAGGATCAGGCGGCGTTCCGCCTCGGCCAACGGGATGATTTCAGCCTGTGCCCGCGGCGCGACAACCTGGGTTGATGCAGCAGGCTCGGCTTCAAAACGCGGTTGAGCAAGTGCAGACACAATAGGCTCCTCGGAATTGGGGGCGAGTGAAGTGGGTCCGGCCATGTCCGGGTCCGGGTCCGGCGGCACGGGTTCCTGGTGATACGGTTCTGGGGAAGGGAGCGCCGGCTGGACAGTATCCGTGACGAACGCTGCCTGAGGCACGCGGGCTTCAGGGACCCATTCCTCAACGAGCGGCGCAGCGGGGTGGGGCGCGACGGGAATATCTGCAACCGCAACTGGCTGCGCCGTCAACGGTTCCCTGGAAGGTACCGTCACCGGAGCAGCCCGGGAAGCACGCAAGAGCGGGGCCGGCAACATCGATACTTCCACGATCTCCGCATCGTGCAGCACGACAATATTTCGCATCACGTTCTGCAATTGGCGGACGTTTCCCGGCCATTCATAACGGAGCAAGACCGCTTCGGCATCGGGGGCGATCGCCCGAAAGCGACGCCCGTCCTCTTTGCTGAACTGTGCCAGAAACTGGCGGGCAATCAGCAGCACGTCATCACCACGGTCCTTCAATGGCGGCAGTTCGAGCGGCACCACATAGAGCCGATAGAACAGGTCTTCGCGGAACCGTCCCTGTTCCACCTCCAGCATGGGGTCTCGGTTGGTGGCGCAAACGAAGCGCACATCCACTTTCTCCGTCCGTGCCGCACCCACTGGCTGGAATCCGC
>CAINEA010000086.1 GCA_903847525.1 uncultured Acetobacteraceae bacterium
CTCGATGCAAACGGTTTACGACAAAAGGAAGAATGCGAACCCGATGCCGCCGATTCTGATTCTATTCGTAAACTAAGCGCCAACTTTGAGCTTCTTTTGTTCTGCAACGGATCAGGTGGAAAATGAGGGGAGGCTTAAGCATCAGCACACGAACCACTTTTTCCCTCCAATGACTCACTCTTCTCTCAAATTATAGATTGAACCCATGGAGGTTGCAAGATAATTTCCCGAAGAAGATGCTATTCCTTGTTAAGCTCGTTCTCGAGCAACCTCGCCTGTGCACGGTGACGCTCCCAAACGTCCTTTATCGACAGAAGACTATAATCGTCTCCGTTAGCCGCCTTAGCTGAAGGTCCAAGTAATTGTCGTGCGTCACTTAGCTGGCGACGAATATCTCTAACGAGCGCCTCCCGCCCCTCGGGGCCGGTCACTTTGGACGCCATAATTTTGAGTTTTGCCGCATATAATTCGAAATACCCCTGGTGGTGGGGGATCTCTTTGTAATCCAGATTATCTTGAAAACAGCCTCGCTGGTCTCTGATTGTCTCAGCTTCAGACAAATAGAGTTTAGCAGATTGTCTTGCGATTGGGCTTAGCATTTCAAGATCATCAGAGGTTAGAAGTTCAAAAAAATAAAATCGCTCGAGAGCATAGGTTAGAGCGATGGAGCGTCCGAGACGACCATGCAACGTTGGACCTTCAAGACGCTCGCAGAGACGCTCCCACGATTTCGGACTTCCGTCCAGTCCAAGTATTTGACCAAACAGCTCCGTTGTGCGTTCCTGCCATTGCACAAGTAGTTCGTGGGATGGAATAAACCCTCCATAAGCATATGGAAGCTGGGTAACCATCATCATGCACCGGATCAAATACCATTTGAACTGGTTGGAATTAGCCAAATCATCACCTGGATTGCCATGTTCCTTAACCCACCTCTCCAGTAAAGACACCCCACCGTCGACAGAGTTAATGGCCGCAAGATACTGTGCCGCCATCATGGCGGGATAGGGAGTAACACCAATTGATTCACTTTGCGCATTTGTAGGCACGAGCGGCGGTTGTGTATAAAAGGGATAGCCCGTGGGGTTTTTCGAATCTTCCGTCGGCGGCACATTACAATATTTAATTTTTGAAATATCGGGAGTACTGTCTATTCCAGGATGTAGGAATCTACCATTCAAATATCTAATATAAGAATTAAAAAAATTCCCGACTTCGATCAAAAATAGCTGAGGGTTATTGGTATTTTGGGAATATTCCCGCAGGCACCTGGAGAAGATCTCCGCCGATTTTATAAACTCCAAGTCTCTTCCAATATACATTCTACGTATAGCTGGATCGCTCTCGAACAGTTCCACATACTTATCGAGCATTAAACCTTCGGACTTTAGAAACTTCGATTTCCCCTTTTTTCCGAGCCTACGCGCATACTCCGCTTCAAACCATGCAATGAAGGCGCGATCTCGATCAAACAATGATAGCTCTTGGAACCCCTGCAAGTCTGCACCGACATCGGAGGTCGAACGAGGCCTTGGATCTTGGGGCTTAGCATCATTAGGAATAATTCTGTACGCAGCAGCCGTCGCCCGCACCAGTCGACTACCACCAGTTTGAACATCTGACCCCGGGGCTTGGCCAATAGGAATACCCAAACTGGGGCTCGTTCGTTGAGCAAGGAATGTTGCGCTCAAACCAAGAACCTGCACCTGCTGCGTTCGAGGAATCAAGTCGCGTAGCAGGGGCAAGAGCACAGGGACCAGTAGGGCCCCAGCCAGGAGGATAGAGACAAAACGATATCTCTCGATCTCTTGTGTAGCGGACTTCTCCGATGCATTGACGGCAGTATTTTCTGTCTCAATTAGTTCCCGCTCGGCAGTCTCCCAATGTTGATCTTGCTTGCCCGAAGGCTGATTTTCTGCTAACCAAATCGCACGGGCACGTGCGCGGATAAGATCGTCCCGCAATACCTCGTTCTTTTCGGCGTTCGATCCAAAACGTCTCGAAAAATGCAGCCAAACCCATGGCGCGCCTACCGCGCCAGTGATCGTACCGACGACAAATTCCCCCTCTCTTGTCCAAGGATCCGACCAATGCAAATACCCAAGCCTTAGGACAATGAGCACAAAAAAGACGAGCGCCCAAGCAACTATGGCCCTTGCAAGCCATCGCTGTCGAAGGGGCGCACGCCAAAAGTGCAACCAGTCTATGAAAGTATTTTCCCGATCAAGATCGGTTGCCAGAGTCCCGGCAATCACACCAAATAAGAAACCCGATATCGTCCAACCCGTAGGCATTTTGACACCTCGCTAGGAGTATGGGATCGCACCGGTTGGTAAGGGTCGACAATATGCGGGAATAACAAAGCGCCGAAGGGATTGCGCTCGATCACCAGAATAAGATCCTAGCAACCGATCAGCAAGCATACGATAGTCAAACGATGCACTGCGCGTTGCGCCACGCCCTTAAAAGGGGCGCAATGATGTCTCGGACGGCCCGAAGGAATGGGTCCGGTCGGATAGGTGAATAGAGAATGACAACCCCAGCGAGACAATTATCCAAAGCCGGCAACTATCCAAAGCCGGCAACCCGCTAGCGACAATCTCCCTGACGCGCAACGCTTTACTCGCCCATCCAACCGATGGCCCCCGCTTGATCTATCCCCGCTTCCGCCGGATCATGGATCAAACCTCAGGGATCGGAACCACACCATGAAATTTGGCGCATCGATGTTCTTCACCGACTACTCCATGGCCCCCGGCGAACTCGCCCAGGCGCTGGAGGCGCGCGGCTTCGAATCCGTCTGGGCGCCGGAGCACTCGCATATCCCACTGTCGCGTAAAACGCCGTTCATCGGCGGTGGGGAACTGCCCAAGCGCTATTACGATGCGATGGACCCGTTCGTGACGCTGACGGCCGCGGCGATGGCGACGAAGACCATCAACATCGGCACCGGCGTCTGCCTCGTCACCCAGCGCGACCCGATCCAGACCGCCAAGCTGGTGGCGAGCATCGACCAGATCTCCGGCGGACGTTTTCTGTTCGGTATCGGCAATGGCTGGAACCAGGACGAGATCGAGGATCACGGCACCAACTTCGCCACCCGCCACAAGCTCGGCCGCGAGCGGATCGAGGCGATGAAGGAGATATGGACGAAATCCAAGGCCGAATATCACGGCGAATTCGTCAATTTCGACCCGATGATGGCCTGGCCCAAGCCGGTGCAGAAGCCGCATCCACCCATCCTGGTCGGCGGGGCGTTTCCGTATTCCGCGCGGCGCGCCATCCGCTATGGCGATGGCTGGATGCCGCAGGTTACCGAAGCGGCCAGCACCGAGCTTGCCGATCTAGTGCCGCGCTTTCGCCAGATGGCGGCCGAGGCCGGGCGCGATCCGAACAGCGTGCCGATCTCGGTCTGGGGCCGCAAACCCGAGCTGGACATGATCAAGCGCTACCAGGACCTGCAGGTCGATCGCGTCTGCACCAGCCTGGATGCCGCCAAGGCCGATGTGATCTTGCCGATCCTGGATACCTGGGCCGAACTGATCCACAAGGTGAACGGGTAAGCCCGGCCAGAACGAACGATAAGAACGGTTCAATCACCGCATATCATCGACAGGAAACCAATCCATGCTGAAATTCGGCGTATCCATGTTCTTCACCGACTATTCGATCGCACCGGGCGAGTTGGGCCAGGCGCTGGAGTCCCGCGGGTTCGAGAGCGTGTGGGCGCCCGAGCACTCGCATATCCCGCTGTCGCGAAAGACCCCCTTTCCCGGCGGCACCGATCTGCCGAAGAAATACTACGACGCGATGGACCCGTTCGTGACCCTGACGGCAGCGGCGATGGCGACGAAGAATCTGATGGTCGGCACCGGCGTCTGCCTGGTGGCGCAGCGCGATCCGATCCAGACGGCGAAGCTGGTGGCCAGCATCGACAACGTGACCGGCGGGCGCTTCCTGTTCGGCATCGGCAATGGCTGGAACCAGGACGAGATGGAGAACCACGGCACCGAGTTCACCAGCCGCCACAAGCGAGCGCGAGAGAATATCGAGGCTATGAAGGAAATCTGGACCAAGTCAAAGGCCGAATATCACTGCGAGTTCGTGAATTTCGACCCGATGATGGCCTGGCCGAAGCCGGTGCAAAAGCCGCACCCGCCTGTGATCGTCGGCGGCGCCTATCCCTACTCCGCCCGCCGCGCGATCCGCTACGGCGATGGCTGGATCCCGCAGGCCGGGCGCGGCGGCACCGGGGAGATCGCCGACATGATCCCCGCCTTCCGCCAACAATGCGCCGAGGGCGGCCGCGACCCGGCCTCCATCGCCATCACCGTGTGGTTCCCCAAGCACGATCTGGACCTGATGAAGCGCTACGAGGATCTCGGCGTGGAACGCGTGGTGTTCAACGTGGAATCGGTGCCCAGCGCGGAGGCCCTGCCGGCGGTCGATAAGGTCGCCGAGTTGATGCACAAGGTGAACGGGTAGAACGGTTCCAGCCAGACCGTATCCGGTCTGGCTGGAAGCAGCCTCGGTGGTGGGCTACGAGCCGTCGCCGCGCAGCGTGATCTCGATGCGGCGGTTCCTGGCCTTGCCTTCCGGCGTATCGTTGGGGGCCACGGGGTCGGCCTCGCCGAAGCCCTGGGCCGACAGGAGGCTGCGCTTGACACCCTGCGCCGCGAGGAAGTCCACGGCGGCGACGGCACGGTTGTAGGAAAGTTCCTTGTTGGTCGCCACACCCATCCGCTTCAGCTGCGCGCCGATCGGCGTGTTGTCGGTGTAGCCGCTGACGACGATGCTGGTGTTCTGCAGCCTGGCCAGTGTCGGCACCATCTTACTCAGCACCGGGGCATCCGCGTTGAGCTGCCAGCCACCCGACGGGTACATGTAGTCGGCGCTGGAAACGATCGTTATCGAGTCGTCCTGCTTGGTGACGACGACGGGGTCGCCCGCCAGCGCCTTGCGAAGATCGCCGGCGACCTGGTCGAGACGCATCGAGGCGCAGGCCGACAGGCTCAGCGCCATCGTTGCAACGACCAGGACGGTAAAGGTGCGACGTTTCATGAGATTCCCTTTGTTTATGGATTGGATACAAGGGAACAGTTTCCGGCGCGCAGCGAGTACATGCATTGACCCACATCAAGCGGCGGCAGAGGCTGCAATCTGTTCCTGCGTCACCGCTGGAGGACCGCCGCCGTCCGAGATAGACCTTGGTTACGCGAGTGGGTTCACTCTCGTTGGATATTCCGGACCTACGCCTGGCGCCGAACCGGCGGAGTTGCCGCGCGGGACTGTCGTTTCATTCGGGAAAGTCCACGACCTCGTCGTTCAAGGGCAACTGGTTCACGTGCGACCCGTCCAACCGGCCGGGCTGCAGGATGCCGGCGCGGCCGTCCGCGAACATCGCCTCGCCGCTGGCCTCGTCCAGCATCCCTCGCCCGGCAAAGCGGGTGAACACATAGGGCAGGCCGTTGGCATCGAGCGGCGATTTGCCATCCATGACATGGAAGTGCAGATGCGGTGCATCGGTGTTGCCGGTGTTGCCGAGCAGCGCGATCACGTCTCCCCGCGCCACCCGGTCGCCGAGCCGGACGCGCAGGCTGCCGGGCTGGAGATGCGCGAAGAAGGCGAAATTGCCCCCGCCAATGTCGATCACCACCATGTTGCCGCCGACATCCTCGGGCGTGATGCCGCGCGCCGGCGCACCGGGAACCTGCTCGGGGGCCCGGTCGTACAAATTGACCACGGTGCCATCGGCGACGGCGTGCACCGGCGCGCCGAAATACGCATAGCTTTCCAGCCGGGAACGGTCGCCGGTGTACAAGCGGTTGTCGGGCAGCAATTGCACCCAATCGATCGCGAAGCGCTCCGGCACGCGCTGCACGCCATTCACCGCCATCACCGCGCCGCGATGGGACGTCAGGGCGTCGCAGCAGCCATTCACCGCCACCCAGCGCGGCCCGCGCAGCGGCGGGTCGATCACCACCGCCGGGGCCGAACTGATGCGCGTGAGCGGGCCGGTGAAGCTGACGGTCGCGGGCAGCGGCCCGTTCGGCGGGAACGGCGCCGGCTTGCCGTCGGCGCCGGCGGATTGGCGGGTGATCGTCACCCGCGCCGCGATGGCCGGGGGGATGCTGGCGCCGGCCGCGAAACTGGTATCCATGAAAACGATCGCCGATCCGCCGGGTGGGATCGTGGTCCCGCTGCCGCCATGCAGCGTCACCATCGCCAAAAGCGCCGGGCCGGCCAGTGTCGCGAGCACGTGCTGGTCCGCGTCGACCGCCTCCATTTTGTCCAGCGTGACGAACAGGCCACTGGTGTTGCTGGCCAGCAGCTCATAGGCGAGGTGGATGCGATCATCGGCGCCCAGCACCGGGACCGGCGGTGCCAGCAGGCTGATGCCGATCGAGCTCAGCACCCGATCCGATGTCAGCGTCTGGGCCTGCGCCGCCGGGGCCAGGCCGCCGGCCGCGATCGCCAACAGGCAGGCGGCGAGTCGTATCGTACGAAATTTCCGCCGGTTGCCGGGCAGGCTCCGGCCAGACGACCAACCCATACGGTTCTTGTGCACCTGAAATGACATTGCCGTTCACCCCTTTCGGGCAATGTTCCAGAAGATCGGGAACCCGTTCACCATGCCGTCCAGATCGGCCTTGTAGGCCGCCGGCTGGTACCATTGGCCGATCGGCAGATGCGGCGCGTCGACCCACCACTGGCGTTGGATGTCCGCCGCGATCGCCTGCTGCGCGGGCAGGTCCGGGGCGTCCAGCCAGGCGGCGCGCAGGGCCTCGATGCGTGGGCTGTTGGGCCAGCCGATCCAGCCTTTTTCACCGGTGGCGCGGAAGGCGTGGCCGGTGGGGGTGGAAAGATCAAGGCCGGACAGGGTGGTGAACAGCGCGCTCCAGCCGCCTTTGTCGACCGGGCCGCGGTTTTCCCGGCGTTGCACCATCGTGCCCCAGTCCACCGCCTGATACTCCACGTTCAGCCCGACGCCACGCAGCATTTCCGCGCCGACATCGCCCATGGTCTTGCGGTAATAGACGTCGGTGGCGACCATCAGGGCGACCTTCTCGCCGTTGTAGCCGGCGGCCTTGATCTCGGCGCGGACCTTATCGAGGTTGCGCGGGCCATTCAGGATCTCCATGCCGACATCGGTGGCGAGCGCGGTGCCGGGGCAGAACACGCCGACCCCGGTTCGCCCGGCGCTGGGGTCCGTGCCGGCGATGGCATGGACAAAATCCTGTTGGTTCATGGCGCCGAACAGAGCGCGGCGAATGGCGGGGTTGTCGAACGGCGGCTGCAGGCAGTTCATGCGCATGAAGCCGATGATGCCGGTGGGGTCCTTTACCTCCACCTTGATCTTGCCCGACTTTTTCAGCACCGGGATCAAATCGTTGGTGGGCAGTTCCCACCAGTCCATCTCGCCGGACTGCATGGCGCCGGCGGCGGTGGAATCGTCGGGGATGACGATCCATTCAACGCGATCGACGTTCACCCGCTTGGGTCCGGCGGTCCAATCCGCCGTGCCGCCCTCACGCGGGCGATAGCCGTCGAACCGCTCATAGACGGTGCGCGAGCCGACGACGCGCTCGTCCTTCTTGAAGCGGAACGGGCCGGAGCCGACCATTTCCGTCACCTGCTTGAACGGGTCGGTGCTGGCGAGACGTTCGGGCATTATCGCCAGGAAGGGCGTGGAGATCTTGCCGAGCGCATCGGGCAGCAGCGGGAAGGGCTTCTTCAGGCGGAAGCGGATGGTGCGGTCGTCAGGGGCGGAAAGCTCGTCGGTCGCGGCCATCAGGAAGGCGCCGAACGCATCACGGGCCCCCCAGCGGCGGATGCTGGCCACGCAGTCACGCGCCATAACCGGCTCGCCGTCATGGAAGCGCAGGCCGTCGCGCAGGGTCAGGTTCCAGAGCAGGCCGCCGGGCTCGGTGGTGAAGCCCTCGACCATCTGCGGCTGGGGGCGGTAGTTGCCGTCCATGCCGAACAGCGTGTCGAACACCATCATGCCGTGGTTGCGCGAGACATAGGCGGTGGACCAGATCGGGTCGATGACCGTCACGTCCGATTGCGGGATGAATTTGATCACCCGGGAGGCTTCCGCCCGCACGACGGACGGTGCCGCCAATGCCGCGCCCGTTGCCAGGCCGGACGCCAGAAATTGCCTGCGCCGCATGTATCCCCCTATGGCGTTTTCGCCATTAGGGCAGATGTGGCAGCATGATCCAATCCTGGCTCTGCATTTCTTCCAGACGCGACGCGGTGCGCTCGAACGCCTTCGCCCCCTCGCCGCGCTCGTAGAGCTGGTCTGGCTGTGCGGCGGCGGAGGCGACAAGCTTCACGCGATGATCGTACAGCGCGTCGATCAGGGTGATGAAGCGGCGCGCCTCGTCGTAATTGTTCGGCGACAGCTTCGGAATGCCGTCGAGCAGGAGCGTGTGGTAGTGCGTGGCAAGTGCCAGGTAGTCGCCGGCGCCGAGGGCCGTGCCGCACAGGGCGGAAAAGTCGAACCGCGCCACGCCCTCGGCCGCCAGCGGCACATCGAGCCGCCGTCCCATGACCGTCAGGTTTTCCTTCCGCGGCGTGGCGTTGCCGGTGAGTTCGACGAAGGCGCGGTCCAGCGCCTCGTCGGCGCGCCGGTCGGAAGGGACGTGCCAGGTGGACATGCCGCGCAGGCGCATGCGGCGGAAGTCCCGCCCGTCCTCCAGCAGCAGCACGTCCAGGTGCTTCTGGATCATGGCGATGAACGGCAGGAACGCGTCGCGGCCGGGCTGGCCCTTGAACAGGTCGCCCGGCCGGGTGTTGGACGTCGCCACAACCACCACGCCGCGGTCGAACAACGCCTGGAACAGGCGGCCCAGAATCATCGCGTCGGCGATGTCGTTGACCTGGAACTCGTCGAAGCACAGCAGCGCCGCCTCCGAAGCGATCGTATCCGCCAGCGGGGGAATCGGGTCGCCGCTGTTCGGATATTCCAGCTTCCAGGCGTGAACGCGGGTGTGGGCGTACTGCATGAAGCGGTGGAAGTGGATACGCCGCTTCCGGGCCACGACCGCGGACGCGAAGAACAGGTCCATCAGCATGGATTTGCCGCGGCCGACCTCGCCAACCAGATACAGCCCATTCGGGCGGTCCTCGCCCGCTTCGTCCACCTTCTTGCGCCGCAGCAGCCGCGACAGCAGCTTGACGTTCGGCTGCTGCACCGGCGGATCGTAGCCGCGCAGCTTGACCCATAGATCCTGTAGCCGCTCCGCCGCCATCAGCTGAGACGGATCGTGCACAAGCTCCTGCGCCGCCAGCTTGGCGCGATAGGCCGGCAACGGCCCCCGCGACAAGTCCAGGGTAATGGCCGGCGCTGCAGGGGGGAAATTGGCGGTGGAAATGTCCATCTGCCTCGCCAGATAGCGCGTCCGCCGTTGCCCATCAATGCGCCAAACGCCGGTCTCTGCCCCGCACTTCTCTCATACTAGCTATGGTCTGTATGATAACGAGCCGGATCTTCCGGCCCGGAGACGATGAATGCCCGACTTGCTGCCTGGTGATCTTCCGCTTGCGATCCTGCCGCAGGTGATCGCGATCGTGGAAACCGCCGGGGGGCGCCTGGCCGCCGAATTCAGCCGTCCGGAAGGCCCGCGCGGGCATGTCGACAAGGCGGATATCGACGTGGAACTGGAGCTGTTCCTGCGCGAGGGGTTGCTGGCGCTGTGCCCCGGCCGCTTCGTCGGTGAGGAATGCGGCATCATCGAGGCCCCCGACGCGCCGTTTTGCTGGCTGGTCGATCCGCAGGACGGCACCCGCGCCTTCCTGCAGGGCAAGCGCGGCAGCGCCGTCTCCGTCGCTTTGCTGCACAACGCGATCCCCGTTCTTGGCGTGGTCTATGCGCCGGACGCCCCGGACATCGGCCCCGACATGATCGCCTGGGCCGCCGGTATGGACCATCTGCTGCGCAACGGGGAGAAATGGCCCATCGACCTGTCC
>CAINEA010000087.1 GCA_903847525.1 uncultured Acetobacteraceae bacterium
GATATTGATCGTCACCGTGCCGTTGCCGGTCAGGGTGCCAGCGCTGATCGTGGCCGTGGCCACGTTGCCGGTCGGGAAGTTGAAGTTCACCGTGCTCGCCCCGCTCACGCCCAAGGTCAACGCCGAAGCCGCCAGCGTGCTGGACCTGGAAGATCTGCTGACCACCCGCTGGGAAAACGCCGCCGCGATCGAGGCCTACGCCCAGCGCTTCCGCGGCCAGGCCGAAATACCCCCCGTCGTCATCCCCTCCAGCTTCATCGCCACGCTGCGCCCGTATCAGCAGCACGGCGTGGACTGGCTCCAGCATCTGCGCGAACACGGCCTCGGCGGCTTCCTCGCCGATGATATGGGCCTGGGCAAAACCGCCCAGACCATCGCCCATATCGTCATCGAGCACGCGCAGGGCCGACTGGACCGTCCCGCTCTGATCGTGGTGCCGACCAGCCTCGTCACCAACTGGACCGCCGAGCTCACCAAATTCTCCCCGCATCTGCGGGTCGTCGTGCTGCACGGCCTGGAACGCCACGCCCGCCGCGCCGAACTGGATGGCGTGGACGTGGTCATCACCACCTACACCGTGCTGGCGCGCGATATCGAGGAAATGAAACGGCTTCCCTGGCACATCGTGGTGCTGGACGAGGCCCAGGTCATCAAAAGCCCGGACGCCAAGGCAACCAAGGCGGTCTGCCAGCTCGACACCCGCCATCGCCTGTGCCTGTCCGGCACCCCGATCGAGAACAACCTGCAGGAACTCTGGTCCGAATTCGCCTTCCTGATGCCCGGCCTGCTCGGCGACCGAAAAGGCTTCGCCAAACGCTTCCGCACCCCGATCGAAAAGAACAACGACGAGGTCCGCCGCGTCCAGCTGATCCGCCGCATCCGCCCCTTCCTGCTCCGCCGCACCAAGGCCGAAGTCGCCACCGATCTGCCGCCGAAACACACCATCCTGCGCCGCATCAACCTCGCCCCCGAACAGCGCGAGCTCTATGAAACCATCCGCGGCACGCTGTACGACAAGGTGCGCGAACAGATCGCCGAACTCAGCGCCGCGCAAAGCCGCATCGTCGTGCTGGACGCGCTGCTCAAGCTGCGCCAGGTCTGCTGCGATCCAAGGCTGGTGAAACTACCCTCCGCCCGACTGGTCGATACCTCCAGCAAGCTCGACGACCTCATGGAAATGATCGACGAAATGATCCCCGAAGGCCGGCGCATCCTGTTGTTCTCCCAGTTCACCTCGATGCTCGACCTGATCAAGCCGCGCCTCACCGCCGCCGGCGTCAAATTCGTCGAACTGCGCGGCGACACCCGCGATCGCGCCGAACCCGTCCGCGCCTTCGAAAACGGCGAGGTGCCGCTGTTCCTGATCAGCCTGAAAGCCGGGGGCAGGGGCCTCAATCTCACCTCCGCCGACACGGTCATCCATTACGACCCCTGGTGGAACCCCGCTGCCGAGGACCAGGCCTCCGACCGCGCCCACCGCATCGGCCAGACCAAATCCGTCTTCGTCTACAAACTTATTGCCGCCGACACAGTCGAGGACCGGATCGTCGAACTGCAGGAACGCAAGGCCCACCTCGCGAACATCGCGCTCGGCGAAGAAGGCGACATCACCGGTGTCGAAATCGACGATCTCGAATTCCTCTTCGCCTCCCCCGAGGACCGCCTCGCCGCGTGACCGTGGCAGTGGGTGGTAGCGCAGCCCCATGGACACTAAGATAATTTTTGCATTGGCTCGAATTTGATGATTCATAGCAGAGATGTCCGAAGCATCCTGCCCTTCGATTGATCATTATCCTGCCTTTTTGGCTCGGATACCTTCCCATATTGACCTGGAATCGGTGTCGCGTGCGTCGAGGTCGTCCCGACGCCCGCGTGGCGCTCGGACCGCGACCGACCTGTTGTGGTTGGCGCTGGTCTGGGGTCATGGCGGCTATTCGATGCAGCGGGTTGCGGCCTGGGCGGGCGAGCGGAAGATCGCCTCGCTTACCGAGGACGCGTTGGTGCAGCGTCTTCACGCCGCGCGTCCATTTCTGGAAGAGTTACCCGCCAGTTGCTGATCGGCGTGGGCGGGTCTTGCGCGTGTCTGACGGCACCAGCCTCGGCAAACAAGCCAGTAAAGGCACGGGCTGGCGGGTTCACGGCGTCTATGACCTGTGCTGCAGCGGTTTCGCCCATCTGGAAGTCACCGAAAGCAATGGCGGTGAGGCGCTGGATCGCGGCAGGCCGGTCGCGGGTGAAATCCGTATCGCCGATCGTGGCTAGGTGAACACCCAGGCTTGGCAACGTTTTCTTCAGGCCCGCGACGAGCGGACGGACTGCATTGTCCGCATGCGTTGGAACACGGTTAATTTCGCCGATCAGGCAGATGAAGCCTTTGATTTCGTGGACTGGCTGCGACCCGGCATCAGGAAACCGAAACCCATGATATAACGACATGGGCTCAATCGGGCAAACTGCAGACATCGACAAAAATACGTCTGATCATGTCGCTGCTCGGGGACGGCCTCAACCAGGAC
>CAINEA010000088.1 GCA_903847525.1 uncultured Acetobacteraceae bacterium
CGCGCCGTTCGGCGTGTAGGTGATCCGGTCATGCAGCCGGAAGGGACGATCCTGCCAGAACTCGTAGTACTCCGGCAGGCAGCGATAGCCGCTCCAGTGCGGCGGGCGCGGCACGGCCTCGCCGGGGTATCTGGCGTCGAACTCGGCCACGCGGGCTTCCAGTTCGCCGCGTGAGCCAAGCGGGCGGGACTGATGCGATGCCCAGGCGCCAAGCCGGGAAACGCGGGCGCGGGTGGCGTAGTACGCGTCTGCCTCGGCATCGGTGACCCGTTCGACCGGGCCCTCAATCCGGACCTGCCGCGCGAGCGACTTCCAGTGGAACAGCAGCGCCACATGCGCATTGGCGTGCAGCTCGTTGCCCTTGCGGCTTTCGGTGTTGGTAAAGAACACGAAGCCCCGGTCGTCACGGCCCTTTAGCAGCAGTATTCGGGCAGCCGGCCGGCCGGCCGGCGAGGCGGTCGCCACGGTCATGGCGTTGGGGTCGAGGGCCTCGCTGGAACTGGCCTCGGCGAACCAGGCATCGAACAGCGTGAACGGGTCAGCCGGTGGTGTGTCCAGGCTGTTGATTACGGGCATTGATCGATCCTTTGTGTCAGCGCAGTGTGCCAAGGCAAGAAAATGCGAATCGGTTCATCCAGGCGTACGTTTGCCGCGGCTCTTGCCCGGACGCGCCGGCCTGTGCCACCACGCGGCGCTAGTCTACTCTGATCCGACGCGTTTGAGGAATCCCGCATGGCCGGCACCGACACCACGATAGCGCCCGTTACCGGCAATCTGCTGAAGGGCAAGCGTGGTCTGATCATGGGCGTGGCCAATGACCGTTCGCTCGCCTGGGGCATTGCGGCGGCATGCGCCGCGCAGGGGGCCGAACTGGCGTTCACGTTCCTCGGCGACGCGCTGGAACGGCGGGTGCGTCCGTTGGCGGAAAGTGTCGGCTCGGACATGTTGTTTCCCTGCGATGTCGCCGAGGATGCCAGCATCGATGCCGCCTTTGCCGGGCTGGCGCAGAAATGGGACGGGCTCGATTTCCTGGTCCATGCCATCGGGTTCGCCGACAAGGCGTTTCTGCGCGGACGTTTCCTGGATACCCCGCGCGAGGTTTTCCAGCAGGCGCTGGACATCTCCGCCTATTCTTTCCCTGCCGTTTGCCAGCGCGCGGTGCCGATGATGAAGCGGGGCGGGTCGCTGCTGACGCTGACCTATCTCGGCGCGGAGCGGGTGGTGCCGCACTATAATGTCATGGGCGTGGCCAAGGCGGCGCTGGAGGCATCGGTGCGCTATATGGCCGCCGACCTCGGCCCCGACGGAATCCGGGTGAACGCCATCAGCGCCGGGCCGATCAAGACGCTGGCGGCCAGCGGCATCGGCGATTTCCGCTATATCCTGCGCTGGAACCAGTTGAACGCGCCGATGGAACGCAACGTCACCATCGAGGAGGTTGGCGGCGCCGGGCTCTATCTGCTGTCGGATCTGGCCTCGGGCGTCACCGGTGAGGTGCACCATGTCGATTGTGGCTACCATGTGGTGGGAATGAAGAACCCCAACGCGCCCGATATCGCCACCGCCGGCGAAGGCTGACCGGCTCTAGGGGCGGCCTGCGGCATGTCGCATAACAGCTTTGGCCATCTGTTCCGTGTCACCACCTGGGGTGAAAGCCACGGCCCGGCCATCGGCTGCGTGGTGGATGGCTGCCCGCCACGCATCGCGCTGACCGAGGCCGATATCCAGCCCTGGCTGGACCGCCGCCGCCCGGGGCAGTCCAAATTCACCACCCAACGCCAGGAACCCGACACGGTGAAGATCCTGTCGGGGGTGTTCGGGGGTATGACCACCGGCACACCGATCGCGCTGGTGATCGAGAATGTGGACCAACGCTCGAAGGATTACGGCGAGATCGCCCAGCGCTTCCGCCCCGGCCACGCCGACCTGACATACGAGCTGAAATACGGCATCCGCGACTATCGCGGCGGTGGGCGCAGCTCGGCACGCGAGACGGCGATGCGGGTGGCGGCCGGCGCGGTCGCGCGCAAGGTGCTGAGTGCGGAAATGCGCATCCGCGGCGCGCTGGTGCAGATCGGGCCGCACAAGATCGACCGGTCACGCTGGGATTGGGACGTGGTGGACCAGAACCCCTTCTTCTGCCCGGACCCGGTGACCGCGGATCTTTGGGATGAGTATCTGGGCGGCATCCGCAAGGCCGGATCGTCGGTTGGAGCCGTCATCGAAGTGGTGGCGGACGGTGTGCAGCCGGGGCTCGGCGCGCCGATCTACGGCAAGCTGGATGCCGACCTCGCCGCGGCGTTGATGTCGATCAACGCGGTCAAGGGTGTGGAGATCGGCGAGGGTTTCGACGCGGCCGCGCTGACCGGCGAGGATAACGCGGACGAGATGCGCATGAAGGACGGTGAGGTCCAGTTCCTCGCCAACCACGCCGGCGGCGTGTTGGGCGGCATTTCCACCGGCCAGCCGATCGTGGCGCGTTTCGCGGTCAAGCCGACCAGTTCCATCCTCACTCCCCGCCGCGCCGTGGACCGGGCGGGGGCTGAGGTGGAGGTAATGACCAAGGGCCGTCACGATCCGTGCGTCGGCATCCGTGCCGTTCCTGTGGGCGAGGCGATGCTGGCGCTGGTTCTGGCCGACCATCTGCTGCGACATCGCGCGCAGAACCCGGACGCGCCGACTCATGCCCGCCTGCCGCGCAACTGACAGGTTCTATCGCAGGCTGATGGCGATCCGATCGGCGAGCTGATCGATCACATCGGTGATCGCCGCGACGACAGCGCCATCCCCCGTGCCTGCACCCTGCGCGACGAAGCTGCCTTGAGCGGTGGCAATGGTCTGCGGCGCTGAGCCGTCGCGCAGGCGAAGAATGGTCCAGCGCCCGGTCAACACCGCCTCGCCGCCGGTGGTGGACTGCAGGCCGGTGACATCCACAAGAACCTGAACCGCAGGCCTGATGACCGGCGGCCGGGCCACCACGACGGCGGAGGGAACGCGCCGGGCCAGGGCCCCGGCCAGAGCCTGGGTGATCCCGATGGAAAGCCGTTCGCCCCACACGCCGGTTTGGCTGGCCTTCAGCTCGTTGGTGCCGGTGCGCAGTGTGATGTCCGTGCTGTCCAGATAGTCGGGAACCAGCACCCGCTTGATCTCGATCACCCGGCGCCCGGCGTCGTCGCGCACCCCGGCAGCCGGTTCGCCGGCGCTACCCAGGACATAGACCTGCTGGTTTGGCCACGACCCACAGGACGCAAGAATAATGACTAATAACCAGAATTTGCAGTATTTCATCGCCTTCAACGACCTTTCAGCGCGCCCACGGGATTGCGCTCCAACTCGCGGGAAAAGCTGCGCAGCGAACTGGCGCTGTCGGCGAGGTCGCGCAGCGCCGCCTCCAGATTTCCCCGCAGTTCCGAGCGGGGGGCAGCCATGGTGTTGAGCGTGACCATCAGCGTTTCCGCCGATTTCGCGGCATGCTCGGCGGAGGTCAGCACGCGCTGCAACTCAAGCCCGTTCAGCTGCACCTGTTTACGGCTGTCGATCGCCAGCAGGTCGATATTGCTGAGCGCCCGGTTGGCATCGGTGCTCAATAGCTTGACGGCCTCCGTGGATGCCAGGATCGTCTGACGTGCCGCGTCGGCGACCTGCCTGGCGCTGTCGGAGGTCTGGCGCACGCTGTCGGCCAAAGGCATCACCTGCCCGTTGACGTTGTCGGCAACGCTTTGGATGTGAGCCAGGGCCGTGCGCATGTCGTCCACCAGCTCGCGCAGTGGCAGGTTGGTGACGACATCCTTGAGGTTCTGGAACGCCGAGGGAACCGAGGGGATTTCCGGCACCCCCAGATCGGGTCCTGGCGGCGGAATGCGCGTGTACGGCCGAAAATCCAGATCGATGCCGAGCTGGCCGGTAACCAGGTTGGGCGTGCTGAGCGTGGCGCGCAGCCCGGCGCGAACCAGTTGCGGTATGCCGGGCTCGCCTGCCGGCTCGCTTCCCGCGCGGGGCACGTCGTGCCAGGAGATGCGTTCGCTGTCGAGTTCGATATAGGTGGGAATGGTTGAGCTGCGGTCCTCGACGTTCAGTTGCAGCGCGATTTTGCGGACGGATCCGACCTGTACGCCGCGAAAGGTGACGGGCGAACCGATTGCCAACCCGGCGACGGAGGACGGGAAAAAGATCACTGCCCGCCATGTCGGTGTGAACAGGGTCATGCCGCCGAAGAAGAGGATGGCGGCCAACGCCAGCGCAAGGCCGCCCAGTACGAAACCGCCGA
>CAINEA010000089.1 GCA_903847525.1 uncultured Acetobacteraceae bacterium
ATTCGTAAACTAAGCGCCAACTTTGAGCTTCTTTTGTTCTGCAACGGATCAGGTGGAAAATGAGGGGAGGCTTAAGGTGTCGAACAGCATGACCGTAGTGGCGGCGCTGGCCGCGGCAAACGCCGGAAAATTGGCCGCTGGCACCAAGATCGTCGACACGGCGCGCAATGTCGCTGACAATGTCGATCAGCTCCAGGGTATCGTCGGACTGATAGGTGAGATAGATTTCTCGAACGGCGGCCTCCCCGGTTTCGCCATCACGGCCGCGCAATTGACGAGCGATGCCGGGGTGCTAGCCTTGATCGCTGCTTCGTCACCTTATCTGTTGTATCAACGGATCACCGCCGCCCAGGCTTCCACGGCAATATTGGCCGGGGGCTTCCGAGATCTGGCCGTCGTGGACACGGCCGCGAATGTGATCGCCAATCTTCCAGCGCTGGAGGCGCTGTGGAAAGCGGGCAAACTCAGTTCGATCAGACTAACCGATGGCGGCACGCCGGCGCTTGCGCTCACGGCGGCACAAGTTGGCGCCAATGTGGATGCGCTCGCGGCAATATCCGGGACATTCAGTATCGCGCTGACCGATCCGGGCACGCCGACAGTGACCCTGCCATCCTGGGCGACCTACATCTCTGTCTTCACGAACGTGACTGGGGTGATCACGACGCCGTTCACATTGGCCTTCAACGGTGTAATCCGCACCGTGGCCGTCGCCAGCGCGGAAGTTGGCCTCAGCTATAACACTCCCGGATTCGTATCGGGACTCCCGGCAAACCCGATCGCACCATTCGGCGCCGCTTCAGCGAAGCTTCTGCCAACCGGGCTCCAGGTATTGCAGTACTCTGGCCAAATCACGAATTATTTGGATTCCCTTCAAATCGCGGCGCAGGCTGGAAAGCTCACCTCGATCACGTTGCGGGATCCTGGCGTGCAATCCCTGAGCCTGACGCCCCTCACGGCGACCAATGATGCCCTGGCTTTGTCCAAGCTCTCGCCAAACTATTACCTGTCGCAGATAGTCACCGTGGCGCAGGCGGCCACAGCCACGCTTGCCGCAGGATTTTTCAACTTCACGGTGCAGGACAGCGCCGCGAATATCCTGGCCGACCTGACTTCGGGCAGTTCCAGGATCACGGCGTTGGGGCGTGTCGGCCAGTTGGCGCGGCTGCGCTTTGTGGAGCCCGCGCCGGATATCAAGCTGACGGCGGCTCAGCTTGGGCAAGCGGCCTTTGGCCTGTCCTTTGCTGGCGAACCCCAGCTGACCATAACGCTGACCGATGGCGGCACGCCAACGGTGACGATCTCGGCGGATCTGCTGAACGTCTTTTCCGTCCGCAGCATCGTTCTGAGCCACATAACAACGCCCTATCATCTGGTGATCAGCGGGGCGATCTACGCCTCTCTGGCCAGCACGATCGTCGCCGAAAATACCAGCCTGCTCGCCAACCTGACCTCTGTCTCCGTCTTGGACTATCCCACCAACATCACCCCGAACCTGGATGCGTTGCAGACGCTTGCCGCAGCCGGCAAGTTGGCGTCAGTGAATATATCCAATGGCGGCGTGCCCGCGCTTGCCATTACCGCAGCGACCCAGGCGGCGGATAGCCTGGCGTTGGCGAAGATTACCTCCCCCTACACGATCGCGCCGACCTACTCCGCATCGGGGCTGGTTAGCGCGCTGGCGACGTTGGAAGCGCAGGCAGAGTCCAATACGCTCGGCACGATAACCCTGACTGGCACCGGCACGCAGGTGATTTCGGTGACGGCGGCGCAGTTGCAGGCGAATTTGTCCGTGTTCGGCAAGATCGGTAGCTCCTACAGCATTACCCTGACCGGCGCTTCGACGACGCTGAGCTTGCAGGGGTGGCAGATCACCACCGGTACTCTGAATGTGCTGTCAAAGATCACTGGTAGCTACACTTTTGCCATCTCTGGTGCGATCAGCGCGTTTAATGCCTCGGCCCTTGGCTCCAGCCTGGCTCTCAGCCACATGACCGGCACAGTCGCAGTGCAGGATTACGATACAACACTGGGCAGCAACCTAGATGGCGTGCAGAAGCTTGCGGCGGCCGGCGGCCTTGGAACGGTAACGGTTCTGAATGGTGTTAGCGCCCGCATTCCCGTGTCGGTAGCCCAGCTTACCGCGGACGCCGGGGCGTTGGCGGCGATCTCCGGATCGCCGGGGCGGGTGTTGAGGGTCGCTGCAAGTGCCGTGGCGGGGACGGTTCTACCGGCTGGCGGGCTTACTCAAATGCTGGTGCAGGACAGCCTTAGCAATGTCCTCGCCAATCTGGCTGCCATCCAGACTGTCGCCGCAGCAGGTAACCTCCGTGGGATCAGCCTGATTAGTTCGGCGCCTTTCAATATCAACCTCCCGGCGGCGACAGTTTCCGCAAATATCGATGCGCTATCAGCATTCTTCAACACTCTAAACGTCACGCTCAGCGACGGAGGCACGCCGACCATCACCATTGCGGGCGGGGAACTGAGCCAATCCCAGGTACTGAACCTGCTGAATCGAATCGGTAGCGCCTACAGCCTAGTGGTTACCGGGTCGATCAGCGCCTCCGCGGCATCGAACCTCGCCATAAACTATAGTGCTGTGCTGAGCCGATTGGCCTCTCCGTTGGTGGTAGTCGACGAATCCTGGGCCATCGGCTCCAGCCTGACCGGTCTGCAGATCTTGGCCGTGGCCGGCAAGCTTGCCTCCATCACGCTGGCCGATGGTGGCGTAATGTCGTTGAATCTCAGTCCGGGCCAAATCGCGGCGGGTGCGACTGCATTAAGCAAGATCGTTACGCCACATTCGAATGCCTTTACAACCCCGCTGCCACAAACCTTGGACCCAACGTCCGGCGCATTCCTTGCTCAGCTTGGGACATTGGAAGCCAGTGCGGACAACGGTACTCTAGGTGGAGTGACGCTTTCCGGACCGAGCAACCCGGTGCTGTCGCTGACTAGCACGACTGTAGCCGCGGATCTGGCCGCCCTGGCACAGATTTCAGGTAGTTATACAATTTCGGTTACAGCCCAGGTAGCCAGCGACACCTCACGCCAGCCGGAGTTCCGCGATCAGCGTCTTCGGGTCGGCGCACAGGGTGGCCAGCAAGTCCCAACCTTGTTTTCGCGCGGTTGAGATCAAGGTTCGGATAATCGCGAA
>CAINEA010000090.1 GCA_903847525.1 uncultured Acetobacteraceae bacterium
ATGTTTGAGCGGGACAACGATCAGTCAAGAAAACTGGCTGAGAAAAGTGCGTAAACAGGAATCAATTTGACATGATCCCACACACCGCGACGCATGGCTTTGTCATAGCCTGCCCACGGCCGGATTTGTAGCCCGCAGCTCATGGCCGTAACCTGCCTTGGCCTTCGCCAACAAAAAGATCCGAGGAAAAACATCCAATGTTCCGACGTGCCCTTCTCACCTCCCTGTTCGCGACCGGCCTGTTCGCGATCGGCCTGTTCGCGATCGGCCTCACAACCGCCGCCCAGGCCCAGATCTCCGACAATGTCGTCAAGATCGGGGTGCTAAACGACATGGCCGGCCCGTACGCCGATTTCGCCGGCCCCGGGACAGTCGACGCGGTACGGCTGGCGGTCGAGGATTTCGGCGGCACGGTGCTCGGCAAGCCGATCGAGATCGTCTTCGCCGACCACCTGAACAAGCCGGATGTCGGCACCGCCCTCGCCCGCCAATGGTTCGCCGTCGATCACGTGGACATGGTGATCGACATGCCGAACTCCGCCGTGGCCCTAGCCGTTCAGCAGGTCGCGCGCGACGAACATCGCATCACCATCAACCTCTCCGCCGCCAGCACCGAACTGACCGGCAAGCAGTGCTCGCCCACCGGCATGCACTGGGTATCGGACAGCTACGCCAACTCGCACGGCACCACTCTGGCCGTGGTCAAGCAGGGCGGCGACACCTGGTTCTTCATCACCGTCGATTACGAAGGCGGCTATGCCAACGAACGCGAGGCGAAGAAGGTGCTGGACGCGATGGGCGGCAAGCTGCTCGGCCATGCGCTGCACCCGATCAATGCATCGGACTTCTCCTCGTTCCTGATCCAGGCCCAGGCCTCCGGCGCGAAGATCGTCGGCCTGTCGAACGGCGGCGCCGATACCGTGAACGCGATCAAGCAAGCCTCCGAGTTCGGTCTGACCAAGCGCGGCCAGAAACTGGTCGGCATGTTCGTCAACATCACCGACATCCACGCCCTCGGCCTGCCCGCGGCACAGGGCCTGATCCTGACCGAAGGCTGGTACTGGGACCGTGACGACGAAACCCGCGCCTTCGCCAAGCGCTTCCAGGCCCGCCACAAGGCGATGCCGACGCAGTATCAGGCCGGCGCCTACTCCGCCGTCACGCACTACCTGAAAGCGATCCAGGCGGCCGGAACCGACCAGGCGGAGCCGGTGATGGCCAAGATGCGCGAACTACCGGTGAACGACATGTTCACCAAGGGCGGCGTGCTGCGCGAGGACGGCCGCATGGTGCACGACATGTATCTGATGCAGGTCAAGGAACCGGGCGAGTCGAAAGGCGAATGGGACCTCTACAAGGTGCTCGCCACGATCCCGGGCCAGGAAGCGTTCCGGGCACTGGCCGACAGCGCATGCCCCGCCGTGAAGAAGTAGGTCACCGATCATTCCATGAATGGACGGACCTGGCGCGCGTCTCCCCTCGCGCGTCGTTCCGGTCTACCCTCCCCGCAGACCAAGAAAGGAAACGCCCCATGAGCGCAACAACCGCGCCTGCCTCATCGCCCTATTTCGCCGTTCGCCAGGAATGGCTGGACCGGGTCAAGGAACCCATCATCGAACCCGATCTGCCCATCGTCGACCCGCACCACCATCTGTGGGACCGTCCGGGCTGGCGCTATCTGCTCGATGAGTTACTGGCCGACACCAATGCCGGCCACAACATCGTCGGCACCGTGTTCGTCCAATGCCGCGCCATGCATCGCGCGGACGGCCCGGAAGCCCTGCGGCCCGTCGGTGAAACCGAATTCGTCAACGGCGTCGCCGCCATGGCCGCGTCCGGCGGCTACGGCAAATCCAAGATCTGCGCCGGCATCGTCGGCACCACCGATTTCCGCCTCGGCGCCGGCGTGCAGGAAGTGCTGGAAGCCCATATCCGCGCCGGCGGCGGACGTTTCCGTGGCATTCGCCACATCAGCGCCTGGGACGCCGATCCCACCGTCGGCACCCCGGGCTATGCGCCGCCTCCCGGGATGCTCGGCCACGCCGATTTCCGCGACGGATTCTCCCGCCTCGCCCCCATGGGCCTCACCTTCGATGCCTGGCTCTACCACACCCAGATCGACGATCTCACGTCCCTCGCACGCGCCTTCCCCGACACCCAGATCGTGCTCGACCACGTCGGCGGCCCGCTCGCCATCGGCCCCTATGCCGGCCAGCGCGATGCCGTCTTCCCCGTCTGGGCCAAAGCCATCCGCGAACTCGCCACCTGCCCGAACGCCCATGTCAAACTCGGCGGTCTCGGCATGCGCATCAACGGCTACGACTTCCACTTGAAGACCGACCCGCCAACCGCGCAAACGCTGGCAGACGCCTGGCGCCCCTACATCGAAACCTGTATCGAGGCCTTCGGCACGTCCCGCTGCATGTTCGAAAGCAACTTCCCGGTGGACAAAGGCAGCTACAGCTACGCCGCCTACTGGAACGCCTGCAAAATCCTGGCAAAAAATGCCAGCGCCGACGACAAAGCCAACCTCTTCAGCCGCACCGCCGCCCGGTTCTACCGGCTGGACCTGTGAGGTTGCTGCGCGGGTAAGGAAGGTTGGGGCTTTGCCCCAAACCCCAGGCGGGGCTCTGCCCCGCCACCCCGCAAGGGAACGCGTTCCCTTGACCCTGCTTAATTGGTTTCTCGGGGAACCTGCCGGCCTGAGACGCCTTGCGTCAGGGCGGGGACGAAGTCGGTTCAGTTAGAAAACGAAATCGCCGCCATAAGCCGCTGCTGGATTTCCGGCGTGCAGGCGATGATCGGATTGCCCCGCATCAGGCCGTCATTGTCGAGGAAGCCATTGACCCACCCCCCGGCCTCGCGCACCAGCACGATCCCGGCCAGCACATCCCAGGCGTTGATGTGCAGTTCCAGATATCCATCGTTTCGCCCGCACGCCACGTCCGCCATGCCCAGCGCCCCGGAACCGTTACGGCGGAACTCGATGCCATCGCCGATCAGGCGGGTGATCAGTTCGCCGTAGGCCGCCAGCGACCGCCGTGGTGACCAGCCGGTCTCCACCACCGGCGACGCGCCATGGCGCAAACCGCTAACGGACAGCGGCGCACCGTTCAGCAACGCACCCTGGCCGCGTCGGGCGGCAAAGAGCCTTCCCTCATCGGGCGCGTTGATGACACCGATCTCCGGCTCGCCGTCCACCAACAGTGCGATCGAAATGCACCACCTTGGCGTGCCGTGGATGAAATTCGTGGTGCCGTCGATCGGGTCCACCACCCACACCACAGAGGCCGGCGCGCCGCCGTCCTCTTCGCCGATCACCGCATCGCCGAAACGTTCGGCCACGCGCCGTCGGATCAGGGCCTCCACGTCATGGTCGGCGCGCGTGGCGTAATCCATCGGTTCCTTGGATTCCAATGCGCCGAGATTCTGGCGGATCGAAATCGCCAGGTCGCCGGCTTCGCGCGCCAGTTCGACGGCAAACGCATGGCGGGCGGCGAGGGCCGCGCTCATGAGGTGGCCCGCGGGAGCAGGGCGACACCCACGGAGGTGAGCGCGATGCCGACCGGGGCACTCGCGGCGAAGGGCGTGACGACATTTGTATCGACCACGAACAGGGAGTCTGAAAATCCATCGATTGTCACGTCATACTCCATGTGATCGCCGCCATAGACCGCGCGCCGGATCGTGCCCCGCAGCGTGTTCGATTCGGGCGGCCCGGCGAAAAGCCGTGCGCTGTGGGGGCGGATGGCAAGTGCCCCCGCGCCGGTTCCAAGGCCTCGCCTGGGCAGTTCGAGGGTGATCGCGCCAAGGCATACGGTGGCGGTGTCGCCGTCGATCGCCTCGACGGTGACGGGCAGGATACTGGCCTCGCCCATGAATTTCGCGACGAACCGATCCGCCGGTGTCTCATAGAGTTCCCGCGGCGTGCCGTCCTGCGCGATGCCGGCATTGTTCATCACGATGATCCGGTCGGAGATCGCCAGCGCCTCGGCCTGGTCATGCGTCACATAGACCACGGTCAATCCGAGGGATTGCTGCAAGGCACGGATTTCGTCGCGCACATGCCGGCGCAGGCTTGCGTCGAGGTTGGACAATGGCTCGTCGAACAGCAGCACGCGCGGTTCCAGCACCATCGCCCGGGCCAGCGCCACGCGCTGCTGTTGCCCGCCGGACAATTCGCTGGGAAGGCGATCCTCCAAGCCGGTCAGGCCGACCAGGTTCAGGGTGGCCCTCGCCTGCTCCGCCGCCCGCGCGCGCCCCACGCCGGAGGAGCGCAGCCCGTAGCAGACATTGTCCAGCACCTTCAGGTGAGGAAACAGGGCATAGGACTGGAACACCATGCTCACATCGCGCTCGCCCGGCGATTTCGCCGTCACATCGATCCCGTCGATGAAAATCCGCCCCGAACTCGCCTGTTCCAGACCGGCGATCAGCCGCAGGGTCGTGGTCTTGCCGCAACCGGAAGGCCCGAGCAGCGTCACCAGCGTGCCCGCCGCGATCTCGAAATCAACCCCATCGACCGCGGTCACGCCGCCGTATCGCTTGCTGACCGCCTGGAAGACGACACCGCCGCTCATAGCGCCACCACGGCTTGCTCGTCCCGCCGGCCGAACCGGGCCTTGCCCAGGGTGGCCTGGATGATCAGCAGAAGGCTCATCATGAAGACGATCAGCACTGCGGAATACACGATCGCGATGCCGTATTCGCCCACATCCGCGCGTCCCACGATGTAAACGGTGGCCAGGTTGTAGCCGCCGGTGACCAGGAAGATCACCGCGCTCACTGCGGTCATAGCGCGCACCAAGCCATAGATCATCGCCGTGGCGATGGCCGGCCGCAGCAGCGGCAGGATCACCCGGCGCAACGTCGCCGCCCGGCCCGCACGCAACATCATCGATGCCTCGTCCAGGCCGCGGTCGATCTGGCTCAGGGAGGCCAGCGTCGCGCGGATCCCAACGGGCAGGTTCCTGAACACGAAGGCGACCACGATGATCAGGCCGGTTCCAGTCAGTTGCAGCGCGCCCGAGTTGAACGCCAGGATGTAGCCGATGCCGATCACCGTGCCGGGAATGGCGAAACTCATCATAGTCAGGAACTCGAAGGCGTCGCGGCCGCGAAAGCGCACGCGATCGAGCAGATAGGCGGTCAGCACGCCCAGAGCTGCGGTCACAGGCATGGCCGCCGCTGCAAGCTTCACCGTCGTCAGGAAGGACGGCCAGGCGGATCCACTGAGGAACCAGCCGCCGACGCCATGATCGATGGAAAACGCCGTCACGAAATATCGCAGGGTCGGCGTGTTATCCCGCCCGATCTGTTCCACGAAGCCGCCCGCGAGGATGCTGCCATAGACCGCGACCGTCAGCAGCAGCCATGGCACCACCGCCATCAGGCAGGCACCGGTAAGAATGGTCGGCAATGGCGCGCGCAGCCCGGAATCGCTCTTGCCGGTCACGGTCACGTAGCGGGCCTGGCCCAGCCACCAGCTCTGAGCGGCGAAGGCAACGAGGGTGAAGCCGAGCAGGATCAGCGCCAGCACCGCCGCGCGGCCCTGGTCATGCGATGCGCCGACCACCGCGAAAAAGATATCGGTGGAAAGTACATTGAAATTGCCGCCGATCACCAGCGGATTGGCGAAGTCCGCCAGGCTTTCCACGAAACCGATCAGGAACGCGCTGGTCAGGCCCGGCCGCAGCAGCGGCCAGGTGACGGTGCGGAAGGTCCGCCACGGGCCGGCACGCAGCATGCGCGCCGCTTCCTCCAGCGTTGGGCTGATGCCGGCCAGCACGCCGGCCAGGATCATGAAGGCGATCGGCGTGAAGGCCAGCACCTGCGCGATGGTGATGCCCCACATTCCGTAGATCCATCGGCTGCGCGGGATGCCGGCGTGCAGCGACAGCCAGTTCGTAACCATACCAGAACGACCGAACAGCAGTATCAAGGCAAGCCCGTGCCCCTCGTCCGCACCGCCCAGGCTGGCGACCCGAAGTTCATAAGTTTTCAGGTAGGATGGCATGATTCTCGCCGCAATCGCTTTACCGACTTCCTCGAGAAACAGTTTTGGCAGTGCTTCGACCAGCCCACCAAGA
>CAINEA010000091.1 GCA_903847525.1 uncultured Acetobacteraceae bacterium
GATCTGCCAACAAGCTCGACGAGCTGCTGTTGCATCACAATACATTGCTGCAAGGTCTTGGTGCACCAACATTCTCTAAAGCTGATCTGCTGAACCGCCTGCTGGAATTGGCGCCGCAGATCCTGCCCTATGCCGAGCCTGTCTGGGAACGGCTGGATCAGGCGCGGCGGACCGGCAAGCGCATCCTGTTCGAGGGCGCGCAGGCGGTGATGCTGGACGTCGATCATGGCACCTACCCTTTCGTGACCAGCTCCAACACCGTCGCCGCCACCGCCGCGTCCGGCTCCGGCATGGGCCCCGGCTCGGTCGGCACTGTTCTCGGCATTGCCAAGGCCTATTCCACCCGCGTCGGCTCGGGCCCGTTCCCGACCGAACTGCACGACGAAACCGGAAAGCTGCTCGGCGAACGCGGATTCGAGTTCGGCACGGTCACCGGCCGGCCGCGCCGCTGCGGCTGGTTCGATGCCGCCTTGGTGCGCCAGGCGGTCAAGGTGGGCGGCATTCACGGCCTCGCGCTGACCAAGATCGACGTGCTGGACGGCCTGCCGGAACTGAAGATCTGCACCGGCTACCGCATTCACGGCGAACTGGTCCGCCATTTGCCCGCCGCCCAGGGCGCGCAGGCCGCAGCGGTGCCGGAATACGAGGTGATGGAAGGCTGGTCCGGCTCCTGCCGGGGCGCGCGCTCCTGGGCCGGCCTGCCGGCGCAGGCGATCAAATATGTGCGCCGCATCGAGGAACTGGTCGAAGCGCCGGTGACACTGGTCTCTACCAGCCCCGAGCGTGACGACACCATCCTGGTCAAGGACCCGTTCGAGGATTGAGGCGGTTCGCGCGGGGCCATCCGGAAGTAACCCTTTGCTCAGAACTTGCCTCGCATGATCGGGTCCCCAACCCCGGTTAGACGAGCATGGCCCCCAGCCCCGCCCCTTCGCTGCCCAATGTGTCCGCTGGTGCGGCCGATCCTACCGCGCGGCTAATCGCCGGCCGGTACGCCGTTGACACCTCGCGGCCACTGCCGGGTGCCGGCGGCGGGCTCGCGAGCTTCGCCATCAGCGGCCATCCCGAACTGATGGCCGTGCAGGTCCAGCGCCATCTGCCCGCCCGGCTGCAGCCTCTGCAGATGCTGACGTCCCAGATCGGCGGCGTGCTGTGCCCGATCGCCCACGGTGTCGGCTCCGCCCTGCCGGAGCCCGGGCGGTCTGCCGCGGGCAACTCGGGCTATTACATTGTCTGTCCGGCACCGCCCGGCCCGCCGGTATCGGCCAATCTGCGCCCCTGGCGGGAAGCGGACCTTCTGGATCTCGTGCTGCGCCCCATCGCCCAGGCGCTGGAGGCGTTGCACGCCACCGGCATTACCCATCGCGCGATCCGGACTGACAACCTGTTTCACGCCGGACCCGGCCAGCCGGTGGTGTTGGGCGCCGCTTGGGCCGCGCCGCCCGCCTGCCTGCAGCCCGCCATCTACGAACCGCCCTACAGCGCCATCTGCCTGCCGGCGGGGCGGGGCGATGGCGTTCCCGGGGACGATATCTATGCCCTTGGGGTGCTGCTGCTGACCCTTGCGCTCGGACGCACGCCGCTGGCCACACAGGAC
>CAINEA010000092.1 GCA_903847525.1 uncultured Acetobacteraceae bacterium
CGCGCCGCCAGTTTGCGCGCCATTGCCGGGCCGATGCCGGGTAGCAGCCGCACCGGTTCGGGCGCCAGCAAGCTGCGCGCTTCCGCGCCGATCACAGCGAAGCCGCGCGGCTTGTCGCGCCCGGCGGCGATCTTCGCCAGCAGGCGGTTCGGCGCCAGTCCGACGGAAATCGTCACGCCGACCTGGGTTTCCACCGCACTGGCGAACCGGGCGAGCACTGAAGCTGGCGGGCCATTGTGCAATTGCGCGGTGCCGGACAGGTCCAGAACCGCCTCGTCGATCGACAGCGTCTGCACCAGCGGCGTGAGGCAGGCCATCAGGGCGCGGATGGCCCGCGCTGCCTCGGTGTATTTCGAAAAGTCCGGCGCGATGACCACTGCGTCCGGGCAGGCGGCCAGCGCCTTGAACATCGGCATGGCGCTGCGCACGCCGTGCATCCTGGCGACGTAGCAGGCGGCGGAAACCACGCCACGCGTGCCACCGCCGACGATCACTGGGCGTCCTGCCAGTTCTGGCCGGTCGCGCTTTTCGACGCTGGCATAAAAGGCGTCGCAATCGACATGTGCGATGGCGAGAGTGAACAGTTCGGGGTGGCGGACGATCCGCATTCCCCCGCAGGAGGGGCAGTTTTGGGCCGCCTCCTCCGCCGCCGTCCCGCAATCGCGACACAGCGCGGCCATGGCCTAAGCCTGCGCCGGCCAGAGCCAGGCCGCGCCGCGCACGCCGGATGAATCGCCGTGTCGGTTCTTCAGCACCGGCGTGTCGCAAACATCGGTGAACACGTGTTTCGACAGCAAAGGCGGGATCGCAGTGTAGAGATGGGCCATGTTCGATAGCCCGCCGCCAAGTACGATCGCGTCGGGATCCAGGATATCGACGATCACGGCCAGTCCGCGCGCCAGGCGGTCCGCGTGACGTTCCAGGGCTGCCTGGGCTCGGCGCTCGCCGGCGGCGGCGCGGGCGGGAATTTCCTGCGATTCCAGCGCGCCGGGGCCGTCGCAGTCGCGCGCCAGGCCTGGACCGGACAGCATCGTTTCCAGGCAGCCATGGCGACCGCACCAGCAGGCCGGGCCGGGTATTTCCTCGATCTTTGGCCAAGGCAGCGGCGTGTGGCCCCATTCGCCGGCGACCCGATGGCGGCCCTGGAGGACGCAGCCGTCCACGACGATGCCGCCACCGCAGCCGGTACCCAGGATCACGCCGAACACCACCCGATGGCCGGCGCCGGCGCCGTCGGCCGTTTCCGACAGAGCGAAGCAGTTGGCGTCGTTTTCGACCCGCACATCTCGGCCCAGCAGCGCGGCGACGTCGGCATCTAGCCGGTGGCCGTTCAGCGCGGTCGAATTGGCGTTCTTGACCAATCCGGTTGCTGGGCTGATGACCCCGGGAATGCCGATTCCCACGGATGCGGTCACCGCGAGTTCGCGTTCGGCGTTGCGCACCAGGCTGGTGATTGCCGTCAGCTTTGCCGGATAGGCCTCCGGCGTAGCGGTCCGCCGGCGCAGCACCAGCGACCCGTCCGGGCCGATGACGCCGATCTCGATCTTCGTCCCGCCGAGGTCGATGCCGATGCGATGCTGGGCCATCCCGCCAGCATGGCCGTCGTCGCTGGGTTGCTCAAGGTAGAAGTTCGCTTTGGGCGTAAACTTGCTCCGGGGCTTCAGGCACCGCAGGATAGCTCCATGAGTGAAACAGTCCTGGATGTGAAGGGCATGAATTGCCCGTTGCCCGTATTGCGCGCCAACAAGGCGCTGCGCGTCATGGCGCCGGGCGAGCGATTGCGCGTGTTGGCGACGGACCGCGCGGCGGTGGCGGATTTTCAGGCATTTTGCCGCGAGACGGGCCACGCGTTGCTGGCCTTCAGCGACGAGGGCGGCGTGCTCAGCTTCGTTATTCGCCGCCGCGCCGAAGATAAGCATGCCGAGGCTAAGCCAGGGAACGAGAGGCGGATCGAGGAGAAGACGCCGGGGCCTCCGCCGGCCGGGGGAAAGGCCGGGGAGGCCTGAGATGACGACTGCCCTTATAACCCATCTCGATTGCCTGGATCACGATATGGGCCGCGGCCATCCGGAATGTCCGGCCCGGCTGCGTGCGGTGCTGGCGGCATTGGAACAGGAGGCGTTCGCCCCCCTGCTGCGCGAACAGGCGCCTTTGGCGACGATCGAGCAGATCGCCCGGGTCCATCCGGAATCCTATGTGAAGGCGATTCTGGCGATCCGTCCGGAACCGGGCGACCGGCTGCAACTGGACGGCGATACCTCGATGAGCGCGGGCAGCGCCGAGGCTGCGCTGCGTGCTGCCGGCGGCGCGGTGCTGGCGGTGGACCTGGTCGGCGGCAAGGCGGTGCGCACCGCCTTCGCCGCGGTTCGTCCGCCGGGGCACCATGCCGAGCCGTCGCGCCCGATGGGGTTCTGCCTGTTCAACAATGCCGCTATCGCGGCGGCCCATGCGCGAGCGGTGTGGGGCCTGAAACGGGTCGCGGTGCTGGATTTCGACGTGCACCACGGCAACGGCACTCAGGCGATGTTCGCCGACGATCCGGGCCTGTTCTATGGCTCCAGCCATCAGGATCCCTGTTACCCCGGCACCGGACATGTGTGGGAGCGTGGCGTGGCGGACAACATCGCCAATGTCGGCTTGAAGCCCGGTTCGGGCAGCGCGGAGTTCCGGGCCGGCTGGGTGGACGTGATCCTGCCGGCGCTGGCGCGCTTCGAACCCGAATTGGTGATCGTCTCGGCCGGGTTCGATGCGCACAAGGCTGACCCACTGGCCGAATTGCGGCTCGAGACGGCGGATTTTGGTTGGATTACCGACCGTTTGATCGATGTGGCGGATCGCTTTGCGGATGGCCGCCTCGTGTCGGTGCTGGAGGGCGGCTACGACCTCCAAGCCCTGGCAGCGGCCTCGGCGGCACATGTGCGGAGCCTGATGCGGGCGGGATAAGTTAGTCCGGAGGCGCCCGGTCATCGTAGAGCAATGCTATGCTTGGCTTGTCGGCGCGAAACGGGTTACCACCTCCACTTAATATTGGACGGGGAATCGGCATGTCGGACGCTAAACGGCCGGCCAAATTGGTAGATGTCGCGTCATTGTCCTTCGAGGACGCGCTGGCGGAACTGGACCAGATCGTGCGCGGTTTGGAGGGCGGCCAGCAGAAACTCGAGGACGCCATAGGCGCTTACGAGCGTGGTGCGGCGTTGCGCCGGCACTGCGAGGCCAAGCTGGCGGAGGCCGAGGCGCGGGTCGCGGCGATCGTGGAGCACGAGGACGGCTCGATTTCAACGCGAAAGGCGGACTGATCGATGCCCCCGCAGACCCCTTTGCTGGACCAGGTTCGCTTCCCGTCCGACCTGCGCAATTTCTCTGCCGAGCAGCTTCGCCAGGTTGCCGCCGAGCTTCGTGCGGAGACGATCGACGCGGTTTCCGTCACTGGCGGTCATCTGGGCTCCGCACTTGGCGTGGTAGAATTGACGGTCGCGATCCACGCGGTGTTCGACACGCCGAAGGACCGGCTGATCTGGGATGTTGGGCATCAGGCCTATCCGCACAAGATCCTCACCGGCCGGCGCGACCGCATCCGCACCCTGCGCCAGGGCGGCGGCCTTTCCGGCTTCACCCGCCGGTCCGAAAGCGAGTACGACCCGTTCGGCGCCGCGCATTCCTCCACCTCGATCTCCGCCGGCCTCGGCATGGCTGTCGCGCGGGACCTGAAGACCGCGCGCCACGCGGCAGCGAGCCCCGCCGAGCGCGAGCGTGACCATCTTGCTCCCGACGATCGCAACGTGATCGCGGTGATCGGCGACGGCTCAATGAGCGCGGGCATGGCCTATGAGGCGATGAACAACGCCGGCGCGCTGCGCTCGCGGCTGATCGTGGTGCTGAACGACAACGACATGTCGATCGCCCCGCCGGTCGGCGCGATGAGCGCCTATCTGTCGCGGCTGATGTCCTCGCGCAGCTTCCTCGGCCTGAGCGACCTGGCGGTGAAGGTCGCCAAACGCTTCCCCCGCGGCATCGAGCGCACCGCCTTGCGCGCCGAGGAATATGCCCGCGGCATGCTGACCGGCGGCACCTTGTTCGAGGAACTGGGCTTCTATTATGTCGGCCCGATCGACGGCCATAACCTCGATCACCTGCTGCCGGTGTTGCGCAACGTGCGCGAGGCCGACGATACCGGCCCGATCCTGGTGCATGTGATCACCCAGAAGGGCAAGGGCTACGCGCAGGCGGAGGCCTCGGCCGACAAGCTGCACAGCGTGTCGAAGTTCAACGTGATCACCGGCGAGCAGGTAAAGGCCCCACCCGGCCCACCGAATTACCAAACCGTGTTCGCCAACGCGCTGATCGAGGAAGCCAGGCGCGACCCCGCCATCGTGGCGATCACCGCGGCGATGCCATCCGGCACGGGCCTCGACCGCTTCGCCAAGGTGTTCCCGGACCGCTGTTTCGACGTGGGCATCGCCGAGCAGCACGCGGTCACCTTCGCCGCCGGCCTAGCGACCGAGGGCATCAAGCCGTTCTGCGCCATCTACTCCACGTTCCTGCAGCGCGGCTACGACCAACTGGTGCACGACGTGGCGATCCAGGGCCTGCCGGTACGCTTCGCGATGGACCGGGCGGGCCTGGTCGGCAATGACGGCGCGACGCATGCCGGCAGCTTCGACATCGCCTATCTGAGCTGCCTGCCCGGCATGGTGCTGATGGCGCCGGCGGACGAGGCGGAACTGGTGCACATGGTCGCCACCGCAGCCTCGATCGACGACCGCCCGAGCGGCCTGCGCTACCCACGCGGCGAGGGCACCGGCATCGCCCTGCCGGCGCGGGGCGAGATCCTGCAGATCGGCAAGGGCCGCATCCTGCGCGAGGGCAGCAGCGTGGCGATCCTGTCGCTGGGCACAAGGCTGGCCGATGCGCTGCGGGCGGCGGACGAGCTGGCCGCGCGCGGCCTGTCGGCCACCGTGGCCGACGCCCGCTTCGCCAAGCCGCTGGACACGGCGCTGATCGAGCAACTGGCGCGCCACCACGAGGTGCTGATCACGATCGAGGAAGGCGCCTCGGGCGGCTTCGGCGCCTCGGTGATGCAGCATCTGGCCTGGAAGGGGCTGCTGGACGGGGGCCTGAAGATCCGTCCCATGACGCTACCGGACGTGTTCATCGACCACGACAGCCAGGCCAGGCAACTGATCCAGGCCGGACTGACAGCCAAGGATATCGTGCAGAC
>CAINEA010000093.1 GCA_903847525.1 uncultured Acetobacteraceae bacterium
GCCGGTGTGAACCGCATCTCCCTCGGCGTGCAGAGCCTGGACCCGGAGGCGTTGCAAAAACTCGGCCGCCAGCATTCGGCCGATCCGGCCATCGCCGCGCTGGAAACCGCGCGGCGGATCTTTCCGCGCATCTCCTTCGACCTGATCTACGCCCGCCCCGGCCAGACCCTGCCGGCCTGGCGGGCGGAGCTCCGGCAGGCCCTGGACCTCGCCGCCGACCACCTCTCGCTCTACCAGCTGACCATCGAGCCAGGCACCGCCTACGAGGCCGCCTTCCGGCGCGGCGAGATCGTGCTGCCGGACGATGACACCGCTGCCGAGCTGTACGAAGCCACCGCCGAAATCGCTGGCGAGTACGGCCTCGCGCCGTACGAAGTGTCCAACTACGCCGCCCCAGGCGCCGAAAGCCGCCACAACCTCGCCTACTGGCGCTACCAGGACTACGCCGGCATTGGCCCCGGCGCGCATGGCCGGGTCACCTTGAACGGAAACCTGCTCGCCACCCGCCGCCACCGCGCCCCGGAACCCTGGGCCGAGCGGGTTGAGGCCCATGGCCACGGCACTACCCATGAAGACCCCGTGCCACAAACCGACCGCGCGCGGGAGATGTTGCTGATGGGGCTGCGCCTGACGGAGGGCATCGACGCCGCCCGCTTCGCCGTCCGAACCGGCATCGCGCTGGACGACTCACTCGACGCGGAAATCCTGCACCGCGCCATCGAGGCAGGCTACGTCACCCGCACCGACCGCCACCTCGCCGCCACCGCCGAAGGCCGCATGCGGCTCGACGCGCTGCTGCCCGCCCTGGTGCTGTAGTGGCCGAAATGCTCGGCAGCCTGCTCCTGTTGACCTGCGCAGGCTTCCTCTCCGGCACCATGAACGCCGTTGCCGGCGGCGGCTCCTTCATCAGCTTTCCCGCCCTCATCCTGGCCGGCGTGCCATCGGTCGCCGCCAATGCCTCCAGCACCGTCGCGCTGTTCCCCGGCGCGCTCACCAGCGCCTGGGTCTACCGCCGCGACCTCACCGGCATCGGCGGAATTCCCCTGCCGACCCTGCTCGCCTGCAGCCTGGCCGGCGGCCTCACCGGCGCGATCCTGCTGCTCTCCACCCCCGTCGCCACCTTCGACGGCCTGGTGCCCTGGCTGCTGCTGTTCGCCACCTTCACCTTTGCCTTCGGCCGCCAACTCGGCGCCGAGTTGCGCCGCCATGTGCGGATCGGCCGTCTGCCGACGCTGGCGCTGCAATTCGCACTCGGCGTCTATGGCGGCTATTTTGGCGGCGCTGTGGGCATCATGATGCTGGCGGTCTGGAGCCTGATCGGCACCGACACGCTGAAGACGATGAACCCGGCCCGCATCTTCCTCGTCGGCGCGATGAACGGCATCGCCGTACTCTGCTTCATCGCCGCCGGGCAGGTCTGGTGGCCGCAAACGCTGTCGATGCTGCTCGGCGCGGCCGCCGGCGGCTACGCAGGCGCCTGGATCGGCCGGCGCCTGCCGCCGACGGTTACCCGCACAATCATCATCGCCGTGACGGTATCGATGACGGCGATCTTCTTCTATCGCCGCTACGGCGCCTGAGACGCCAGCTTCTCGGCCGACCAGCCGATCTCGCAATCTCCCGCCCGCCCGTCCAGCCGGGCCCGCAGACAGGCGCCAAAGCCGGCGCTGTACAACGCGGCTCCGCCAGGATTGAGATGCGCGAACGCGTCGCCAAAATACCGATCCGGCCAATCCGGCATCACCTTCCCGACAATGGTAAAATTACCGAAGCGTGCCGCATACCTGGCCAGATACGCGCCATAATCATGCTCCACCGACGGCAGCACCTGCGCATGCGTCGATTGGTTCAGCGGCATCGAAATGAAATCGACCGGTATGTCCCGCGCCGCCAGCAAGGCCAGCATCCGGCCGAAATAGTAGTCCTGCACCGGCAACGGGGTAAAACGCCGTAGCCCGCCCTCCGCCGCCACCGCGCTGGAACCAGGATCGGTGCCGAAAAAATACTGCCCGCGCGAGGCAAGCCCCGCCTCCAGGCTCTCCTCATTCTGCCACAGACGCAGGAAGACCCCGCCCTTCAGCACCCCGTTGAAATACAGCGACGGAAACCGAACCGAGTACAGGAACCCGCGGACCATCGGCGCCAGACCGTCGTCGTGATGCGGTGCCAGCACCGACCGGTCACCCAGGCTTTGCGCGGTGCGCAGCACATCCGACAGTTCCTCCCGGTCCAGGAACCCGAAGCGCACGCTACGTTCCCAGAACAGGTCCGGCTTGACGAAATGGCCGGCATTCAACGACACGATCACGCGGCGCGGCGTCACGGGGCACGCCAATGCCCGGCGAACCGCCACATAGGCCTCGATCGCCTGCCCGCCACCCACCGCGAGATTGGTCGTCTTCACATCCAGCAGAGCCGGCACGATGTTCACCGCCGCGCGTGAATCTCCCACCACCAGAACGTCGCCCAGGTCGCATTGCCCCAGCATCTGCCGCTTGGCCAGCCAGGACGGATATTCCGGATCCAGGTAGGCCAGCGGCATCTCCGCGACCCAAACCCACGTGCCGATAAAGAAAATCAGAACGCTTATCGCCAGCCAGATCAGATACCGCAGGGGGGAAAACGAGCGCATGTGCGGTCAGAACTGGAAATACAGGAATTCGCCGGTGCCGCCGATCGACAGCAGCCCAACTGCCCCGGCGAACCCGAACCCGATCGCCCACGGCAGCGACAGCCGCCAGCGCAGCGCGGCGGCGCGGGTGCGGGCCTCGCCAAGAATCTCCTGCGTGTTCGGGGCACCCCAAACGATCGCGTAAAGCACTGCCAGCCACCCGATATCCAGGACCAGCCGGCCCAGCCCCTTGGCACCCTCCGGCACCGCGAAGCCCACGCCGTGGAACCCCAGCATTCCCGCCAGCAGATCGAACGCCGCCGCAAGGTCCGGCGCACGGAAGATCACGGCGCCCACCAGCACCGCCAGATAGGTCACCCCGATCCTCACCCATCCGTCCGGAAGGGAGGCGGAAGGCCTCCAGGCCCGCCAGGCATGATTGACCGACAAATAGGCGCCGTGCAGCAAGCCGAACACCAGGAAGGTCCATCCCGCGCCATGCCAGACGCCGGCCAGCCCCATGGTCACGCAGAGCGGCAGCATCAGCGTCACCACGAACCCGGCAATGCTCGCCTGCGCGGCGCGCCCGATCGGAAATCCCCGCGCCACCCGGTACCGCAGCACGGCCATTGTCAGCGGATTGAACAGATACTGGGTCAGATATTTCGTCAGCGTGATGTGCCAGCGCTGCCAGTATTCGATCACCGAACGGGATTTGTACGGCGAGTTGAAATTGACCGGGAACCGCAGATTGAATATCCGCGCCAACCCAACCGCCATGTCCGAATAGCCGGAGAAGTCGAAATACAGTTGCAGGGAATACGACAGCGCGACCTGCCAGGCACCGAACAGGGCAATCGTATCGGCCTGCGCGAAACCGGGTGCCACTACCGTCCCCGTCGGGTCCGCGAGCAGGCACTTCTTCAACAGGCCCAGCGTGAAAAACCCCAGCCCGACCGCCATGTTGGCGCCAATCGGCCGAAAATTCGCCAACACCGCGAATTGCGGCATGATCTCCCGGTGATGCAGCACCGGCCCGGCGATCAGATGCGGGAAAAACGTCACGAACAGCGCATAATCCAACCATCCCGAACCGCGCCGCACCACCGGCGAGGCCCCCCGGCAATCCGCGAGATAGCCGATCTGGGTGAACGTGAAAAAACTGATCCCGAGCGGCAACGCCGGATTGGCAAACTCCAGGTCCGCCACGCCGTGCAGACGCAGGAAGCCGAGCATCGCCGACAGGTATTTGTAGTGCACCAGCGCCGCCAGATTGAGGCCAACCGCGCCACCCAGCAGCCAGCCCTGCAGGCGTGGCCGGTCCGCGGTCGCCAGCAACACCCGCGAGACCGCGAAATTTCCCAGGATGGAAATGCCGAGCAAAGGCAGGAACGCGGGATTCCACCATCCGTAGAACACCAGGGACGCCGCGATCAGCCAGAGGCAGGGCGCGCCCCGGCCGAAGCGGCCAAAGGCGAAGAACCCCGCCAGCGACACCGGCAGAAAGGCAAAGACAAAAACATAGGAGTTGAACAGCACGCCGTCACAACCCCGGCGGCCATAGGGCGGCGCGGTCGGCGCCTGCAGATCCATACCCGGCGGATAATGAAAGAACCGGCATACAACATACCATCATAGGTTGTATTAATCTTCTTAAAATACACGGAACTCCGCGTCCAGCCTAAAATGCCGGTCAGAGTTGCCCGATTCGTTCCCACGTTGCCGCCCCTTGCCATTTCCGCGCGTTGCGCCGATGTAGCATTCTGTAGACTGGACCTGTGCGGTCCGCTTTCCGCCGATCCCCCATCCGCTTTCCCCAAGAACGACGCAAGAAAGGCCCGGGTCATGTTCATCGAAACCGAAGGCACACCGAACCCCGCCACCCTGAA
>CAINEA010000094.1 GCA_903847525.1 uncultured Acetobacteraceae bacterium
ATCCCGATGCCCCGCCGGTGACGATGGCAGCCTGTCCGTCCAAACGCATTCTTCCAACTCCCGATAAGCGACAATTCAGCCCGGCGCCCCACCCCGTGCGGCAATCGTCTCTGCCAGGAAAGCGGCGTCATCGCCGACACCGGACAGAAACGCGGATTTCGATTTATGCAGCCATTGCAGGCCCAGAAAATAGATCCCTGCAACCTCCGTTACGCCACGCCGGTGCACCGGCCGGCTGGCGCCATCCAGCACCGGCAGATCCACCCAATCCAGATCGTAGCCATAGCCAGTCGCCCAAACGATCGACGTGATGCCTAAAGCCGCCAGATCGAGTGACAGTAGGGGCTCGGTCAATTCGGCCGGATCCGGTACTGTTTCGTGGGCCGCCGGATCTTCCGGCAGATCCAGCCCTGCCCGCTGCACATGCGCATCGGCCGCGGTCAGGAATCCGGCATAGGCCCTGTCGCCATGCACCAAGCTGTCCGCGAGGTCAGCCGAAAACGACATCCGTCCGTCCCGGGCAGCCAGCGCACGGCCCAGCAGCACCATGCCGCCGGCGACGAACCGCCGAAAATCGATCGTATGCCCTCCCCCGGCGCCGCTGATGACCAGCGGCGATCGGTCTGCTGGACGGTTCTCCACCAGCGTCTCGTCCAGGCCGAGTTCGCTCAGCCACCAGATCACATCCCGCCCGCGATACCGGCGCGGCAGGCGACGGTGCGTCCCGATCGACAGATGCACGCGCCGCCCGGCCTGCAGCAATTCCTCGGCGATCTGCGCTCCCGAGGCACCGGCCCCGACCACCAGCACGCCACCCGGCGGCAACTGGCCGGGATTTCGATAGCGGCTGGAATGCACCTGGAAGATATCCTCGCCGCCATAGGCGAAAATCGCCGGAATGGAAGGACGCTGGTACGGGCCGGTCGCCAACACCACATTGGCCGCCTCCATCGTCCCTGCGGACGTTTCCACCACGAACCGCGCGCTGCCCGACACGCGGCGAACCGCAGTCACCGCCACCGGACATAGCACCGGAGCCCGGATGAACGCCGCATAATCCTCGATGAACCGCACGACCGCATCGCGTGTCGCGAAACCATCCGGATCGGTGTGCGGAAACGGAAACTCCGGCAGCCGCACAGACCAGTTCGGAAACTGAAAGTGCAATTTGTCCCAGCGCTCGTTGCGCCAACGTTCGGCAATGGCAGCGCGTTCCAGCACCACATGCGCGCGGCCAAGCTGGCTCAGCCGGTGGCTCATTGTCAGCCCCGCCTGCCCGCCGCCGATCACGACGGTGTCGATCCTTTCGGGTAATTCTGGCACTTGCATGATCTCAGCCAGTCGCCGCCACTTCCAGCACATGTGCGGCGATCGCCAGCGACGCCGTCAGGCCGGGACTTTCGATACCGAACAAGTTGATCAGCCCCGGCACGCCATGTGTCTGCGGTCCCTGCACCACGAAATCCTGCCCCGGCGCGCCCTTCGGCACGATCTTCGGGCGAATGCCGGAATAGCCCGGCTGCAAGGCGCCATCTTTCAGGTCCGGCCAATAGGTCCGCACCGCCTCGTAGAAACTATCGGACCGGCGCGGATCGACGCGGTAGTCGATCGCCTCGATCCATTCCACATCCGGCCCGAACCGAGCCTGGCCACCCAGATCGATGGTCAGATGCACACCGAGGCCGCCCGGTACCGGCACGGGATAGATCAGCCGGGTGAACGGCGACCGGCCCGTCAGGGTGAAGTAGTTGCCCTTGGCGTAGTAGCTGGTGGGAACCCGCTCCTTCGGCATGCCGGCGATTCCGTCCGCCAGCTTCGGCGCATGCAGGCCAGCCGAGTTGACCAGCAGGTTGCAGCGCAGGCTCATCGGATCGGCGCCGCCGACATCGATCTCGACCCCGCCGGCAACCGCCCGCCCGCCCAGCACCGGGCTGTGAAACACCGCCACCGCGCCGGCGTTCTCCGCATCGCCCTGCAGCGCAACCATGTAGCCGTGGCTGTCGATGATGCCGGTCGAGGGCGACAGCAGCGCGGACGTGCAGCGCAGATTGGGCTCCAGCGCGACCGCCTCGGCGGCGGTCAGGATGCGCATGTCGTCCACGCCGTTCATCGCCGCGCGGCGGCGGATGTCCTCCAGCTTGCCGTCCTCGACCGCGTTGGTCGCCACGATCAGCTTGCCGCAATTGCTGTGCGGCACGCCCTTCTCGGTAAGGTAGCCGTACAGCGCCTTGCGCCCGGCCACGCAGAACCGCGCCATCAGGCTGCCGGCGGAATAATAGATGCCGGCATGTATCACCTCGCTGTTGCGCGAGGACGTCTCGGTGCCGATGCCCTCCGCGGCCTCCAGCACGATCACTTCCCGCCCGGCCAATGCCAGCGCGCGTGCCACTGCCAAGCCCACGACGCCGGCCCCCACCACCACGCAATCAACCGATTCCAAAGCCATCTCCGCCGACCTAATTTCTCCCCCTGGGTTTACGACGCTATAGGGCGATGGAAAAGGCGGACCCGGAGAATGACAACATGCTGAGCTTACGGACGGGCGACGCGTCCCTGGTGCTGGCGCCGGAGATCGGCGGCTCCATCCTCGGCTGGACCCTGGCGGGCCAGCCCATCCTGCGCCGCACCTCGGCGAAGGCCTTGATCGCCGGCAATGGCCGCGGCATGGCCTGCTTCCCGCTGGTGCCCTACTCCAATCGCATTGCCGGCGGAAAGTTCAGCCTGCACGGCAGCACCCATGCCCTGGTTCTGAACTTCGGCGACCACCCGCATTCGATCCACGGCATTGGCTGGCAAACCCCCTGGCAGGTCGACGAAGCCGGCCCCCGAGCCGCCCGCCTGTCCCTGACCCACCACGCCGAAGGCGCCGCCGCCGCTCTCTGGCCCTTCGCCTTCCACGCGACCCAATCATTCCACCTGACCGAAGACGTGCTGCACGTGGTCATGGACCTCGAAAACCTCGCACCCTGCTCCGCCCCGGCCGGCCTTGGGCTGCATCCGTTCTTTCCCGCCGCGCACCGCCCGGTTCTGCATTTTGCCGCCGACGCGGTTTGGACCAACGGGACCGACATGCTACCCGACGCCGAAATTCCCGTCCCGCCGGAATGGGACCACCACGCCGGCCTCGCCGTCGGCAGTACGGCCCTGGACAATTGCTTCTCCGCCTGGCGCGGCCGCGCCGATATCGCCTGGGCTCCGCCTGGCCCCGTGCTGTCGATCGAGGCGACCGACCTGTTCCGTCACCTTGTGGTCTTCACTCCGCCCGGAGCCGATTTCTTCTGTGTCGAGCCGGTCAGCCATAGGAACAACGCGTTGAACCACCTCAATATCGACGATACCGGCATGCAGATTCTGGAGCCCGGCCAGTCGCTGCAGGGGGAAATCCGCTTCCGGATTCTCGACGTTTAACCTGCAGGTTACCGATTGTTCGTTAGCGGGCCCGCCCGTTCTGGAGTAGCCTCTCCGAATGTGGTCCTGGATTGCCGACGCCGCCCAACTCGTGTCTGACCACCCGGGTCTGGCCATTTTCATCGCCTTCGCCGCCGCTATCATCGAGGCGGTGGCCGTGCTTGGCGTGCTGATCCCCGGGACCCCGATCCTGATGGCGGTCGCCGGAGCGGCAGCCATCGCCGGAATGCCGATGCTGCCCATCCTGGTCGTCTCGATCATCGGCGCCGTTATCGGCGACTTCGTCTCATTCTGGTTCGGCCATCGCTACAGCCTGCATCTGCGGCAGATGTGGCCATTTCGAACGCGCCCGTCTCTGATCGGCGGGGCGGAAATCTTCTTTCATCGCTACGGCAGCATGAGCGTGGCGCTGTGCCGCTTCGTGCCGGTTCTACGCTCCACCGTGCCGCTCGTGGCGGGAATGGCGGGCATGCGCCGGTCCCGATTCCTGATCGCCAATGTCTGTTCGGCCTTTGTTTGGGCCCCCGCGCATGTCCTGCCCGCGCAATTCGCCGGCCTGTCGATCGAGCGCATTGGCGCCGGCGACTGGACGACGGCCACCCTGGCCGGTGGCGGCGTTTTGCTGGCGGCGGTGGCCGCCTGGTATGGCCACCGCATCCTGCGCGCCCGCCGCATGTAGCGTTTCCGCGCGCGCTGCATAACGGGCGTGGCGGCTATCCTCCGGCAACGCCCTGCGTGTTAACATACAGCGAATACAGCCCGTGACTCGCTGCCATGAACAGCCGGTTCCGCTGCCGTCCGCCGAAGCACAGATTGGCGCAGCGTTCCGGCAGCCGGACATGGCCGATCGGCACGCCTTGCGGATTGAAGATGCGCACGCCGTCCAGTTCCGGATCGCCCATGCCCCAGCCGCACCACAGATTGCCGTCGATATCGACGCGGAACCCATCCGGACTGCCCGGCCCGGCATCGATGAAGAGCCGGTTATTGGCCAGTTTCTTGCCGTCGATCACATTGAACACGCGGATTTCACGCGGATTGGCCCGCGACGCCACCACGTAGAGCTTCGATCCATCCGGCGAGAACGCCAAACCGTTCGGTCCCAACACATCATCGGCGACCATGCTCGCCTTGCCGGTCGAGGGATCCACCCGCCAGACAGCGGCGGCCATTTCCGGCTCGGCCTTGTAGCCCTCGTAATAGCCGAGAATGCCGAACACCGGGTCGGTGAACCAGATCGCCCCGTCGGGGGCGACCACGACGTCGTTCGGTGAATTCAGCCGCTTGCCCTCGAAGCCGTCCATGATCACCGTTATGGACCCGTCATACTCGGTGCGCGTCACCCGCCGCGCGCCATGCTCACAGGTCACGAGCCTGCCCTGCCGGTCGCGCGTATTGCCGTTGGCGAAGTCGGAGGGCTTGCGGAACACGCTGACCGCGCCGGTCTCCTCCTCCCATTTCAGGATGCGGTTGTTAGGAATGTCGCTCCACAGCAGATAGCGGCCGTCGCCGAACCAGACCGGGCCCTCGGACCAGCGGCAACCGGTATACAGCTGCTCGACCGAGGCCAGCGCCAATCGGTATTTATTGAAATCGTCGTGCAACACCTGCACGGCTGGGTCCGGATAGCGACTGTTTGGTTCCCACATTTGACGGCTCCTTGTTTTTTCGTTACAAATTCTCAGCTTCGCCCGGCGTCGACCACCCAGGCCTGCCCGGTGCACATCCGGCTGTCATCGGCCGCCAGCCACAGCACCATGCGCGCCAGGTCGTGCGGCATCAGCTTCTCCTTCAGCGCCTGCCGGCGCATCAGCTCCGCCTCGGCCTCCGGCGTCAGCCACAGCGTGACCTGCCGCTTCGTCATCACCCAGCCCGGGATCACGCAGTTGACCCGGATCCGGTCCTCGCCCAAGGCGCGGGCCATGCCCTTGGTCAGCCCCTCTACCCCGGCCTTTGCGGTGGTGTAGGCGGGCATGTCGCCCTGACCGGTCCGCCAGCTGATGGAGCCGAAATTGATGATCGCCCCGCCGCCGAGCGCCTTCATCATCGGCGCGACGGCCTGGATGGCGAAGAACTGGTGGCGCAGATTCACCTGCATGCGCTCGTCCCAGTATTCCGGCGTCACGTCCTGCCAGGCATGCCGCTGGTCGTTCGCCGCGTTGTTCACCAGCACCGAGAACGGTCCCAATTCCGCCGCCAATTCCGTGATCGCCTGGCGCAGGGCGGCGATGTCGTGCAGGTCACAGTGGCGGTAGGCCGGACGTGGATGGCCCGCATCGGCGAGCCGCCCGGAAAGCGCGGCGGCCGCTGGATCGGCGATATCCAGAAACCCAACCTTCGCGCCCTGGGCGGCGAAATGCGCCACATGCGCCGCACCGATCCCCGATGCGCCGCCGGTCACCAGCACCGCACGCCCTCGCAGGCTTGGATAGTCTGCGAAATCTCCGCTCATCCTACGCCCCCATCCCAATTGGTTCCTTCGGCCCCGATGCGGCCGGCGATCCGTTCCGCCAGCACATCCGGCGGGGCATCGATCGGCACCACCAGGGCGCGTTCCGCTTCTGCCGGCGGCTCCAGTGTGGCAAACTGGCTGTCGAGCAGCGCCACCGGCATGAAATGCGCCCGCCGCGCCGCCATCCGCGCCTCGATCAGCGCGCGGTCGCCTTGCAGATAGACCAGCCGCACATCGGCGCGATCGCCGATCAGAATATCGCGATAGGCCCGCTTCAGCGCCGAACACACCACCACGCCGGATCGTCCCTGCACCCGCCAGCCATCGATCACCGCGGCGATCGCCGCCAGC
>CAINEA010000095.1 GCA_903847525.1 uncultured Acetobacteraceae bacterium
CGGGTCCAGCACGATCGCCGGGCGCAGATTGGCGAACAGGTCGAGCTCCTTGCGCAGCCGCAGGATGGCGATCTCCGGGCGCATGTCGAAACCGAGCTTGTCCCACTGCGGCCCACCGACGGAGCCGAACAGGATCGCGTCGGTGGTGCGCGCCTTCTCCATCGCCTCATCGGTGATGGGCGTGCCGCGCGCGTCGATCGACGCGCCGCCGACCAGATCCTCGGAAACATCGAACGAGACCATGCGCCGGCGGTCCATCCAATCGATGACACGGCGCACTTCGCGCATCACCTCGGGGCCGATGCCGTCGCCGGGAAGGATAAGGAGTTTCTTGTTCGACGCCATGGTAGGAACGCTCCGGCGAAAGCAACCCGGCCAGGGATGGTTTCATCCCGTCCGGAACCGTTGCTGGTTAACAGGATAGGCGCGATCAGGTGCCGGAGATGACCGGCATCCAATCCTGGGTCTTCGCTCGTTTCGCCTCGAACTCGTCGATCTTCGGCGCATGCTGCAGCGTCTGGCCGATATCATCCAGGCCGTTCAGCAGCAGATGCTTGCGGAAAGGATCGATCTCGAAGGCGATCTCCTCGCCGTTCGGGCGAACTACCACCTGGCGGACCAGATCGACAGTGACGCGGGCGTTGCCGCCCATCTTGCTGTCTTCCATCAGCTGGTCGCAGACCGCGCGCGGCAGACGAACGGGAAGGATGCCGTTCTTGAAGCAATTGGTATGGAAGATGTCGGCGAAATCGGGCGCGATGATGCAGCGAATGCCGAAATCCAGCAACGCCCAGGGCGCGTGCTCGCGTGACGAGCCACAGCCAAAATTCTCATGCGCGATCAGGATTTCCGCGTGACGGAAGGGTTCACGGTTCAGGACAAAATCCGACCGCTCCTTGCCCTCGCTGTCATAGCGCAGGGTATCAAACAGATGGACGCCGAGGCCGGTGCGCTTGATCGTCTTGAGGAAGCGCGCCGGAATGATCTTGTCGGTATCGATATTCGCCATCGGCAGGGCCGCGGCAACGCCGGTTGTGGTGGTGAATTTTTCCATCGTTCCGTCCCCTCAGCTAATCGTGCGAACGTCGGTCAGCCGGCCGGTGATCGCTGCGGCCGCGGCCATCGCCGGCGAGCACAGATGGGTCCGCCCGCCGATGCCCTGGCGGCCCTCGAAGTTGCGGTTGGAGGTGCTGGCGCAGCGCTGGCCCGGCGTGAGCTTGTCCGGGTTCATGCCAAGACACATCGAACAGCACGGGTCGCGCCATTCGAAGCCGGCATCCAGAAGGGTTTGGGCCAGCCCCTCGGCCTCGGCCTGCTTCTTCACCAGGCCGGAGCCAGGCACCACCAGCGCCTGCACGCCCGGTGCAACCTTCCTGCCCTTCGCCACGGCGGCGGCGGCACGGATGTCTTCGATGCGGCCGTTGGTGCACGATCCGATGAACACCACGTCGATCGGCAACGTATCCAGCCGCTGGCCGACGGTCAGGCCCATGTACTGCACCATCCGCTCCAGCTGCGCCCGCTTACCCTCATCGGGTTCGGACGCGGGATCGGGCACCACATCCGTGATCGCCACGACGGCCTCGGGATTGGTGCCCCAGGTGACCTGCGGCGCCACAGCGGCGGCGTCGATCTGCACGACGGTGTCGTAATGCGCGCCGGCATCCGATGGCAGGTTGCGCCAGTATTCGACCGCCCGGTCGAACGCCTCGCCCTTGGGGGCGTATTCGCGGCCCTTGATGTAGGCGAAGGTGGTTTCATCAGGGGCGATCAGCCCGGCGCGCGCGCCGGCCTCGATCGACATGTTGCAGATGGTCATCCGCCCCGCCATGTCCAGGCCGCGGATCGCCTCACCGGCATATTCGATCACATGTCCGTTGCCCCCGGCGGTGCCGATCTGGCCGATGATCGCCAGCACCAGGTCCTTCGCCGTTACGCCGGCGCCGAGATTGCCGTTCACCTGCACCAGCATGTTCTTGGCCGGCTTCTGCAACAGGCTCTGGGTGGCCATCACGTGCTCAACCTCGGACGTGCCGATGCCGAAGGCCAGCGCGCCCATCGCGCCATGGGTGGAGGTATGGCTGTCGCCACAGACGATCGTCGTGCCGGGCAGGGAAATTCCGAGCTCCGGTCCGATGATGTGCACGATGCCCTGGCGGTCATCGAGGATAGGGATATAGGGCACGCCGAACTCGACGACGTTGCGCTCCAGGGTTTCCACCTGGATGCGGCTGTCCTCTTCCTTGATGTCGGCCGGGTGGCGCGATCCCACGGTGGGGATGTTGTGGTCGGCCACCGCGATCGTCGCGTCCGGCCGGCGCAGCCTGCGCCCGGCCAGCCGCAGCCCTTCGAAGGCCTGTGGGCTGGTAACCTCCGGCA
>CAINEA010000096.1 GCA_903847525.1 uncultured Acetobacteraceae bacterium
ACTGGCCGGGTTCGGGCAATCTGCTGAACCTGGCGATCTTCCGGCGCGACATCCCCGTGCTGCAGGCAACGATCGTTGTGCTGTCGACGTTCTTCGTGCTGCTCAACCTTGCCGTGGACATCGCCCAGGCGGCGATCGATCCACGGATCCGGCGCTAGGAGCATGGCAATGGCAAAACTATCCGCATTCGATCCCGCCCTTGCCGCGCCCGCCGATGTTCTGCCGGCGCAGCCGAGCCCCGGCTACTGGAAAGCCGTCGGGCAACGCCTGCTGCGCGACAAGGTGACCCTTGCCGTCACCGCGATCCTGCTGTCGATCATCATCATCGCGATATTCGCCCCGGTGTTCGCCATCCAGGATCCGCTCGCCGGCAGTGTGATGCGCCGGTTGAAGCCGATCGGCACTGAAGGCCACTGGCTTGGAACGGATGAAACCGGCCGGGATATCTGGGCGCGGCTGTGCTACGGTGCACGGCTTTCGCTGATCGCCGGTATGACTCCGGTAATGATCTCCTTGGTGATTGGCGGCTTTCTGGGCGTGACGGCCGGCTATATGGGCGGCCTGGTCAATACGATGATCATGCGCACGATGGATGTGTTCTACGCATTCCCTTCCATCCTGCTGGCGATCGCCATCTGCGGCCTGCTCGGCAACGGCCTGTCCAATGCCATCCTGGCGCTGTCGATCGTGTTCATTCCGCCGATGGTGCGGATTTCCGAAACCGTCACCACCCAGGCAAGGCATCTGGACTTCGTGGAGGCGGCCCGGGCTTCCGGCACCACCACGATGCAGATCATCCGCTACCATGTGCTGTCCAACGTGCTCGGCGCCATCCTGGTCTACGCCACCAGCCTGATCAGCCTGTCGATCATCCTGTCCGCCGGCCTGTCCTTCCTCGGCCTTGGCGTTACCCCGCCCCAGCCGGAATGGGGCCTGATGCTGAACTCGCTGCGCCAGGCGATTTATGTCCAGCCACTGGTCGCGGCACTTCCCGGCGCCTGCATCTTTGTTACCTCCATGTGCTTCAACCTGATGAGTGACGGGTTCCGTGGCGCAATGGACGTGAAGCTGAACAAGTAAAAAGGGCACATCATGTTTGCCGCATCCCAGGTAAAACAGGACCCGCGCGACCGCGGCGGCCTCGCACAGCCGCTGCTCATCGTCGAGGGTCTGAAGAAGTATTTCCCCGTCCGTGGCGGAGTGCTCAACAGGCAGGTGGCCACCGTCCAGGCAGTGGACGATGTCTCCTTCTCCGTCCGCAAGGGCGAGGTTCTCGGCATCGTCGGCGAGAGCGGCTGCGGCAAATCCACCACCGCACGGTTGCTGATGCAGCTGATCACACCCGACAGCGGCGGGCTGGTGTTCGACGGCGATCCGGTCGGCGGCCCGCGCGGCATCTCGATCTCCGAACTGCGCCGGCAGATGCAGATGGTGTTCCAGGATAGTTTCTCCTCGCTCAATCCACGCATGCCGATCGTCGATTCCATCGCCTACGCGCCGCGCATGCACGGATTATCGGCAGCGGCGGCGCGGGAACGCGCGGAGACGCTGCTGGCCCAGGTCGGCCTCAACCCGCGGCAATATTCCCGCCGCTATCCGCACGAACTGTCCGGCGGCCAGCGCCAACGGGTGAACATCGCCCGGGCGCTGGCGCTGGAGCCGCGTCTGGTGATCCTGGATGAAGCGGTATCCGCGCTGGATAAATCCGTGGAAGCGCAGGTTCTGAACCTGCTGCGCGAACTGAAGGCGCGCCTCAACCTTACCTATCTGTTCATCAGCCACGATCTGAACGTTGTCGAGTATATCAGCGACCGTGTTCTGGTCATGTATCTCGGTCGTGTCGTCGAAACCGGCCCTGTGGAAGCGATCTATTCCCGCCCACGCCATCCCTATACCCGTGCGCTGTTGGCCTCCAAACCCACGCTCGACCCAGACCGCCGCACCCGGCATTTGCCGCTGACCGGCGACCCGCCGAACCCGATCAACCCCCCATCCGGCTGCCGCTTCCGCACCCGCTGCAGCTTCGCCCAGGCAATCTGCTCGGAGGTCATTCCGTCGCTGCTCGCACCCGTTGACCTCGGTGCCGATGCGCCGACCGATCACCTCGTCGCCTGCCATTTGCCGGAAGCCCAGGCCGCGTTTGGAGAGCATGATGTTGCCTGAAACTGATAAAATCATTGAAGTCGAGGACCTGACGGTCGAATTTCGCAAGCGCGAGGGATCGCTGTTCGCGGTCAACGGGGTGAACTTCTCCCTGGCGCGCGGCGAGGTGCTGACGATCCTGGGCGAGTCCGGCTCCGGCAAATCCGTGACCCTGAAGGCCATGATGGGCCTGCTGCCGGGCTATGCCCACGTCACCGGCCAGGCGCGGCTGAACGGTAAGAACATCCTGGCCTTGCCCCCGGCCGAACTGACCAAGGTGCGCGGGTCCGAGGTCTCGATGATCTTCCAGGAGCCGATGGCCGCGCTGGACCCGGTCTACACGATCGGCGAGCAGATCGCCGAGGCCATCGTCCAGCACGAGGGAATATCCAAATCGGCCGCGATGAAACGGGCGCTGGAGCTGCTTGAACGCGTGTCCATCCCTTCCGCTGCCCGGCGGTTGAAGAACTATCCGCACGAAATGTCCGGCGGTATGCGCCAGCGGGCGATGATCGCGCTGGCCCTGGCCTGCAGTCCGACCGTGCTGCTGGCCGATGAGCCGACGACGGCGCTGGACGTGACCGTGCAGATCCAGATCCTGCTGCTGCTGCGCCAGCTTTCCGAGGAACTCGGCATGGCCGTGGTCTTCGTTACCCATGATATCGGCGTGGCCGCGGAAATCTCCGACCGTATCGCGGTGATGTATGCCGGGCGTTTCGTCGAAACCGGCACGGTGCGGGAGGTGATGCGCGAACGCCGGCATCCGTATACCGCCGGGCTGCTCGCCTCCACCGTGCACGGCGGGCTGCGTGGGCAGGATCTCGAAACCATTCCCGGTGCGCCGCCTAGCCTGGCCGCGCTGCCGCCTGGCTGTGCCTTTGCACCGCGCTGCCGCTCGGTGCAGGAGACATGCCGATCCGGCCAGCCGCCGGTGGTGGATTTTGGACCGGGCACGATGGTACGCTGCGTTCGCGCCGTCCCGCAGATGGCTTTTGCCTGACTTTCCAGCCCGTAACTCGCTGAAGGACAACCATACATGCCAACCAAGACAACGCGCGTCGATTTTGACGCGCTGGTACGCCGAGCCGGGCTGACATTGACCGAGGACCAGATCGCCACCTTCCACGGCGCCTTCGGATACATCGAAACCATGCTCGAAAACATCCGTCGTCCCGTGCGTGGACGGGAAGCCGAACCGGCACTGACCTTCGATCCGGAGGGCTTCCAATGAACATCTCCGCCCCTGCAGGCGCCACCGCATTCCCCACCATCGCCAGCGCCTCTGCTGACATCGCTGCGAAAAAACTCTCCCCGGTAGAACTCACCACCCATTTGCTGGCACGCATCAAGACGGTTGATCCCGTCATCAACGCCTTCCTGCTGGTCACCGAGGAACGTGCCCTGGCCGATGCCAAGGCCGCCGAAGCTCGGATGATGGCCGGCACCCGGATCGGCCCGCTGGATGGCATCCCGATCGCCCACAAGGACATCTACAACACCGCTGGCATCCGTACGACCGCGCATTCCCGCCAGCTCGAACACAACGTCCCGGCCGCAGACGCGACCTCGGTCGCCAAGCTCGCCGCTGCCGGCACCATCATGCTCGGCAAGCTCGCAACCCATGAATTCGCCTTCGGCGGCCCCTCCTTCGACCTGCCCTGGCCGCCGGCGCGCAATCCCTGGAACCCCCTGCACTTCACCGCCGGCTCCAGCAGCGGTACCGGCGCCGCAATCGCCGCCGGCCTGATCCTCGGCGGCACCGGCTCGGACACCGGCGGCTCCATCCGCGGCCCCGCCGCGCTGTGCGGCATCGCCGGCATCAAGCCAACCTACGGCCGCATCAGCCGCGCCGGCATCCTGCCGCTGGCCTACACCCTGGACCATTCCGGCCCGATGGCCTGGACCGTTCAGGACTGCGCCCTGATGCTGCAGGCGATGGCCGGCTACGACAAAGCCGACCCCGCCGCCTCCACCAAGCCCGTGCCCGATTTCTCCGCCACCCTCGGCAACGGCGTCAAAGGCCTGAAGATCGGTGTCATCCGTCATTTCCATGAAACCGATAATCCCGTCAGCCCCGCCACCCTCAAAGGCATCAACGACGCCGCCGACCTGTTCCGCTCGATGGGCGCGGAAATCCAGGAAATCACCCTCTCCCCCATGCAGGACTACGGCGCCTGCGGCTTCCTCATCATGATCCAGGAAGCCTACGCCCTGCATGAAAAATGGATGCAGAACAGCTTCGAGAAATACGGCGAACTCCTGCGCGACCGCATGGGCCTCGCCGCCTTCCTCACCGGTGCCGACTACATGCAGGCCATCCGCAAGCGCCGCGAACTCTGCCTCGAAATGGCCGCCGCCATCGCAGGCGTGGACATCTTCCTGACCGCCTCCCAGCCCATGGAAGCCCCGCTGATCGACGCGGTGCCGAAATGGGCCGCCTTCGAAAAACCCAACTTCACCATGCCCTTCAACGTCACCGGCTACCCCGCCATCTCCATCTGCTCCGGCTACGGAACCGGCGGCCTGCCCGTATCGATCCAACTGATCGCCAAGCCGTTCGAAGAAACGAAACTATTCGGCGTTGCCGACGCCTATGAAAAAGCCACGGACTGGCGGAGCCAGCGGCCGGCGTTGTAGTGGGAAGAAGGCGAGGGGGCTCTGCCCCCTCGACCCCCGCTAAGGGCAAGCCCTTAGAACCCGCTACTGGTTTGGGATTGGAAAGGGGCCCGACTGTGACCTTGCAAGGTCCGGGTCGGCCCCCTTTCCAATCCCAAACTAATAAATGGTTTCCAAAGGCGAGCCTTTGGCGGGGTCCAGGGGCAGAGCCCCTGGCCTTCTTTCCGTACAAGCACCGCCGCGCTACGCTAGCGGCACCAGAAACGGGAAGGAAACTCAAATGGCCCTCGCTCCGATGAAAGTCGTCCGCGCCAACGCGCGTCCCACCAAGCAAGCTCCTGCCACCAACTTCACCGGCACCGTCCTGCAGGATGAGGTCGTTGTCGGCGTTGCCCCCTCGCGCATGCGCGCCACCATGGTCTCCTTCCTGCCGGGTGCCCGCACCCATTGGCACAGCCACCCGGTCGGCCAGACGCTGTATTGCGTCTCCGGCGTCGGCCGCGTGCAGGAAAAGGGCAAGCAGGTGCAGATCCTGCAACCCGGTGACACGGTGGTCATCCCGCCGGACGTGCTTCACTGGCACGGCGCCGCCCCGGACCGCCTGTTCGCACATCTGGCGATGTCCGAAATCACCGACACCGGCGGCGCCACCGCCTGGTTCGAAGCGGTCTCGGACGCCGACTACACCGCCGC
>CAINEA010000097.1 GCA_903847525.1 uncultured Acetobacteraceae bacterium
AAAACATTGAGGAGTGTAATGGAAGAGGTGTATATCTGATGAATCATCTTGCTGATGAAATAAGATACAGTGAGAAAGGTAATGTGGTAACTATGACTTCGGTCCTGCTGGCGGTGCTGTTGGTTCTTCGTGACCCGTTGGGCGGCATCGGTGCGGATCCCTGGGCCTGGCTGTCGTTGGCCTATATCGGCCTGGTCGCCGGACCGATCGGCACCTGGTGCATCCTGGAAGCCAGCGCGGCGCTGCCGACAATGGTGTCCTCGATCGGCTTCCTGGTGACCCCGGCGGTCGGTCTGATCCTGTCCAACCTGACCTTGGGTGAGCGGCTGACGCCGGACCTGCTGCTGGGCTCGGCGCTGATCCTGGGCGGGGCCGCCTTCGCTGCCATCCCGGAGAGGCCGGCGGCATGATCCTGCACTCGGTTCAGATGGGACAGGGCCGGCCGGTTGTGCTGCTGCACGGCCTGTTCGGCTCGGTACGGAACTTCGGCGCAGTGCAGAAGGCACTCGCGTCGGAGAACCGCGTCATCGCGCTGGATTTGCGCAACCACGGTGCCAGCCCGCATGCGTCGGTGGTTGGCTATGACGCGTTGGCGGCGGATGTATTCGAAACATTGGCGGCGTTGGATGCGCTGCCGGCCGTGCTAATCGGCCATTCGATGGGCGGCAAGGTGGCCATGCGGGCGGCATTGGATCGGCCGGATGCCGTCACGGCCTTGGTGGTGGCCGACATCGCGCCGGTGACCTATCCCCCGCATCTGCGCCCGGTCGTGGCGGCGCTGTCGGCGCTTGAACTGACGCCCGGAATGAGCCGTGCCCAGGCCGACGCAGCGCTGGCCGCGGCCGCCCCGGACAGCGGAATGCGCGGCTTCCTGTTGCAGAACCTCGTCCTGGGTGCCCATCCGGCCTGGCGCATCGGGTTGACGGAGATCGTGGCCGGGATGCCGGAGATCGAGGCCTGGACCGTCACCGGCCGAACCTATGCCGACCCGGCGCTGTTCATCGCCGGTGAGCGGTCCAACTACATCCAGCCCGCCCACCGCCCGCTGATCCGCGCCGAGTTCCCGGCGGCGCGATTCGTCACGCTGAAGGATGCCGGGCACTGGCTGCACGCGGACAATCCCGCTGGCTTTCTGGCTGTGCTGGAGGCGTTCCTGGCCGCCATCCGCAGCCGTTCCTGAGGCCAAAAGGGGGCCTCTCGACCACCGCTCTTACCTGGGCTACCGTCCGGTATCGCTGGTTCGAGCTGGTCGTTCGAACCAGTAACGCCCGCGCGCGCATTCAGGAGCGAACATGTCCAGTCTGAGTTATACAGCACCCACTTCCGTCAACGAGGCCGTTGGCATCCTGGCCGGTGCCCAGGGCCTGGCGAAGATACTGTCCGGGGGAACCGACCTGCTCGTGCAGCTTCGGTCCGGCCGGACCAAGCCTGACATCATCGTCGATACCAAAAAGATTCCCGGCATCATGGGCATCAGGGAAGTCGACGGCGGCTTCGTGATCGGGGCGGCGACGCCCTGCTCGGTGATCGGCGAGCATGCCGGCTTGAGCGCTGCCTATCCCGGTGTCGTGGAAGCCTCCGGCCTGATCGGCTCGACCCAGGTTCAGGGCCGCTGCACGCTCGCTGGCAATCTGTGCAACGCGTCCCCGGCGGCCGACAGCGTGCCGGCGATGATCGCCGCGCGCGCCACCGCCATCGTCGTCGGCCCGAGCGGCCAGCGCGCCGTGCCGGTCGAGCAGATCGTCACCGGCCCCGGCCGCACGTCGCTGGCCAAGGGGGAGTTCATCCTTGAGTTCCACCTGCCGAAGCCGGCGCCGCATTCGTCGGATGCGTATCTGCGCTTCATTCCGCGCACCGAAATGGACATCGCCGTCGTCGGCGTCGGCGTTTCGCTGACGGTGGATGCGGCCGGCGTGATCACGGACGCCCGCATCGCCCTCGGCGCCGTTGCCCCGACCCAGGTGCTGGTGCCGGATGGCGCTGCCGCGATCATCGGCAGCAAGCTCGACGACGCCGCGCTGGCAAAGCTGGATGCGGCCGCCCGTGCGGTCTGCAACCCGATCACCGACAAGCGTGGGACCATCGATTTCCGTATCAAGATCGCTGGTGTGCTGGCCCGACGGGCCGCCACCATCGCCTATAAGCGCGCAGGAGGCTGAGACCATGAGCAAGATTCACGTAACCACCACCATCAACGGCGAACCGGCGGAGTTCCTGACGGAGCCGCAGATGAGCCTGCTGGACATCCTGCGCGACGAAATGCACCTGACCGGCAGCAAGGAAGGCTGCGGTTCCGGCGATTGCGGCGCCTGTTCGGTGATCATGGACGGCCGCGTCGTGTGTTCCTGCCTCGTGCTCGGCGTCGAAGCCGAGGGCAAGGACATCACGACCATCGAGGGCATCGCCAATGGCGAGGATTTGCACCCGGTGCAGCGCAAGTTTCTGGAGCATGCTGCATTGCAATGCGGATTTTGCACCCCAGGTCTGATCGTGGCGACGAAGGCTCTGCTCGACCGTAACCCGGACCCGACCGAGACCGAGGCGCGCTACTGGCTGGCTGGTAACCTTTGCCGGTGCACAGGTTACGACAAGATCATCCGCGCGGTGATGGACGCCGCCGCCGAAATGCGAGGAGCCTGATTTATGACGTATCTGAACAAGGCTGACCTGAAGGTTGTCGGCACCCGCCCGATCCGTCCGGATGGGGTGGACAAGGTTACCGGCCGCGCCGTGTTCGGCGCCGACCAGGCGCTGCCCGGGATGCTGGTGGGCAAGCTGCTGCGCAGCACGCACGCGCACGCCAAGATCGTGTCGATCGACACGAGCAAGGCGCTGGCGCTGAAGGGCGTGAAGGCCGTCGTAACTTCCGCGGACTTCCCGGATATCCCCTCGGAAGAGGCGTTCGTCGGCGAAGGTCCGATGAACTTCCGCGACCTGTCGCGGAATGTGATGGCGCGCGGCAAGGTGCTGTATCACGGCCACGCGGTTGCCGCCGTTGCCGCGACCACGTCTGAAATCGCCGATGCCGCGTTGGCCTTGATCGATGTGAAATACGAGGTGCTGCCCTTCGTCATCGACGTCGAGGAAGCGATGAAGCCCGGCGCGCCGGTGCTGCATAACGACCTGTTCACCCAGGGCACGACCCCCCAGCCGACCGAGCCTTCCAACGTGGCGAAGCGGGTGCAGTTCGCGCTCGGCGATGTCGACGCCGCTTTCAAGACCGCGGATGTGATCGTCGAGGGCCGTTACACTACCGAGCCGGTGCATCAGGCCTATATCGAGCCGCATGCCTGCGTGGTGTCGGTCGGCGCCGATGGCCAGGCGATCATCTACAGCTCCAGCCAGGGCCATTTCATGGTCCGTGCCTACTGCGCCAAGCTGCTGGGCATGGAACTGTCCAACATCCGCGCGATGCCGTCCGAAATCGGCGGCGGCTTCGGCGGCAAGACGCTGGTCTATCTGGAACCCGTCGCGATGGCGCTGTCCAAGCAGACCGGGCGTCCGGTGAAGATGGTGATGACCCGCGAGGATGTGTTCCGCGCCACCGGCCCGACCTCGGGCGGCGTGATCGAGGTCAAGCTCGGCGCCAAGAAAGACGGCACGATCGTGGCCGCCGAAGCAATCCTGAAGTTCCAGGCCGGCGCTTTCCCGGGTTCCCCGGTGCAGCCGGGCTGCATGACCTGCTTTGCCATGTATGACCTGAAGGATGTCCGCATCATCGGCTACGATGTGGTTTCGAACCGTCCCAAGGTTGCCGCCTACCGTGCCCCCGGCGCGCCGATCTCCACCTTCGGCACCGAAAGCGCGATGGACGAGCTGGCGCTGAAGCTGGGCATGGACCCGATCGAGCTGCGGTTGAAGAACGCGGCGAAGGACGGGACCAAGGCCGCCTATGGGCCCACCTTGCAGAACATCGGCTACATCCCGACCCTGCAGGCCGCCAAGGCGCATCCGCATTATTCGGCTCCGCTTGGGAAGAACCAGGGCCGTGGCGTCGCTTCCGGCTTCTGGTTCAACATCGGCGGCGAGTCTTCGGGCTCGGTGCATGTGAACGAGGACGGTTCGGTCTCCATCGTTACCGGCAGCCCGGATATCGGCGGCTCGCGCGCTTCGATGGCGATGATGTGCGCCGAGGTGCTGGGCATCCCGATGGAGAAGGTGCGTCCGGTTGTCGGCGATACCGCGACCATCGGCTTCACCCATCTGACCGGCGGTTCTCGCGTGACGTTCGCCACCGGCATGGCGGTGACGCAGGCGGCGGAAAAGGTGCGCGACGAGTTGAAGGTCCGCGCCGCCAAGATCTGGGACATCCCCCCGGAAGCGGTGGAATGGAAGGACGGCATGGCCGTTCCGGCCGGTGCCAATGCAGGCGGGTTCGATCCGCTGTCGCTGGCCGACATCGCCATCAAGGCGGCGAAGACCGGTGGCCCGATCATCTCCGAGGTTTCCGTCAACGCGCAGGGCGCTGGCCCTGGCTTCGCCACGCATATCTGCGACGTGGAAGTGGACCCGGAGACCGGCTTCACCACCGTGCTGCGCTACACGGCGATCCAGGACGTGGGCCGCGCCATCCACCCGAGCTACGTGGAAGGGCAGATCCAGGGCGGCGCCGCCCAGGGCATCGGCTGGGCACTGAACGAAGAGTACATCTACAACGCCAAGGGCGAGCTGGATAACCCCGGCTTCCTCGACTATCGCGTGCCGGTGGCTTCCGACATGCCGATGATCGAAGCGGTGATGATCGAAGTGCCGAACCCCCGCCATCCCTTCGGGGCCAAGGGCGTGGGCGAGGTGCCGATCGTGCCGCCGCTCGCCGCCGTCGCCAACGCCGTTCGCAGCGCGACCGGCCTGCGCATGGCGGACCTGCCGATCTCCCCGCCGAAGCTGCGCGCCGCCTTCGACGCGCGCTGATCCGGCAGCAGGGGATGCCGACCGTCACCATCTCCGGTTCGGCCTGCCGCCATCTAACGGGCGGCAGGACCGAGTTCGAGGTGAAGGCCGGCACCTTCCTGCGGTTGGTAAAGGAGCTTGACGAGATCTGCCCCGGGCTTGGGCATCAGGTCGAGGAAAGCATGGCGATCGCCATCGATGGCGAGATTTACCAGGACGCCTACGGCGCGAGCTTCGATCAGGACAGCGAGATCGTCCTGATCCCGAAGATCGCCGGAGGCTGAGTTTTTGGCTTGAGGAAGGGCCAGAGGGCATCGCTCTCTGGCCTTTTTCTCGTTTATGGGGGTTGGATTATGGCTGGATCGCTCGTTGTCACGTTTGAACTGGGCGAGCGTCATCGGCGGGAAGCCGCCGCCGCGCTGGGGGATGTGGCGAACATCGTCTACCTGACCGATCTTCCTCCCGAAGGACGCGCGCAGACGTTGAGCGGCGCGAGCGCTGTGCTGGCGCGCAATACAGGCAAGGAACTGCTGGAGCATGAGCCGGCGTTGCTGGCCAACGCCAAGCTGATCCAGGTCATGACCGCAGGGGTTGATTTCATTCCGCTGCATCTGCTGCCTCCCACCGTGCCGGTGGCGAGCAACGGTGGCGCCTATGCCGAGATGATGGCCGAGCACGCCGTGGCGATGGCCCTGGCGGCGGCCAAGCGGCTGATGGCGGAACATGACGCGCTGAAGCGCGGCGAGTTCAACCAGTTCAAGTCCAACAGGATGCTGTCCGGCCTGACCTTCGGAGTGTTCGGCTTCGGCGGCATCGGCGTGGCCACCGCGAGGCTGATGCGGGCGTTCGGGATGCGGGTGCATGCGGTGAACCGTCGCGGTGCGAGCGAGGAACCGACCGATTGGATCGGCACTGCCGCCCAGCTGGACGAATTGCTGGCGGCGTCCGACGTGCTGCTGGTCAGCACGCCGCTGACGCATACGACCGTGGGGGCCATCGGCGCGCGCGAGCTTGGATTGATGAAGCCGGATGCCATCCTGCTGAACCTCGCCCGCGGCGAGGTGATCGACGAGGCGGCGCTGTATGCGCATCTGCTGGCGCACCCCGCCTTCACCGCGTGTATCGATGCCTGGTGGATCGAGCCGGTGCGGCATGGCGAGTTTCGAATGGATCACCCCTTCCTGGATTTGCCGAACGTGATCGGCTCGCCGCATAATTCAGCGTCCTCCGACAAATCCTTGTCGATCGCATTGGATCGTGCTGTCGCCAACATAAGGCGCGTACTGACCGGGCAGGAGGCGCTGCATCTGGTCTCGAAGGACGATGTCTGGTGACACTGCCTGACCTGGGCCTTGCGGGCGCACCGACCGGCACGTTGCTGTTTCTCGGGGCGGCGGGCCTGATCGCCGGGCTTGCGCGCGGCTTTTCCGGATTCGGATCGGCGCTGATTTTCATTCCGCTGGCCAGCGCGAGCGTCGGGCCGCTGCTGGCCGCACCGATGCTGATGATGATCGACGGCGTGGGCGCGCTGGGCATGATTCCCGATGCCTGGCGCCGGGCCGACCGGCGCGGGGTATTCGTGATGTCCGTCGGCGCCCTGCTTGCGGTGCCCTTCGGCACCTGGGCGCTGACCCATATCGACCCGACATCGATCCGCTGGGGGATATCGCTGGCGATCCTGTTCCTGATCGGGCTGCTGGCGTCGGGCTGGCGGTATGGTGGCCAGCCGCGCGACGGAGTCACGGTCGCTGTCGGCGCCGTGTCAGGATTGCTGAACGGCGCGGCGCAGATCGGCGGACCGCCGGCCATCGCCTACTGGCTCGGCAGCGTCGCAACGCCCCAATTGGTGCGCGCCAACATGGTGTTGTTCCTGGCAATTTCCGAGGCGTTTGCCGTCATCGCCTATGCGCGTGCTGGTGTGTTCAGCTGGTTCGCGGTCGGGCTATCGCTGGTTGCCGGGCCGGCCTACATCCTGGGCCTGGCAGTCGGTACGCGCATGTTCGGACTGGCGAGCGTGATTGTGTTCCGCCGCATCTGCTACGCCCTGATCGCACTCGCCGCGCTCGGCAGCCTGCCGGTCCTGGATCACTGGTTCCGCTGAAGCCAGCCTGTGCTTTCGCGCATCTTCGGTTAGCATCGTTCACTCGGAAAAGAATGAGGGAAAATACCGTGAGCGAATACGAAACGATCATCTACGAGATGCCATCGCCATCCGTGGCGCGGATCGTGATGAACCGGCCGGAGATGCGCAACGCGCAGAACCTGCAGATGACCTACGACCTGAACGCCGCCTTCGACCGGGCGGTGGCGGACGATGCGGTGAAGGTGATCATCCTCGCCGGCGCCGATCCGCATTTCTCCGCCGGCCACGATCTGCGCCGCACCGGCAAGACTGCGCTTGGCCAGGATTTTCCGGTGATCGGGACCTGGGGCGGGTTCACCGAGGTTGCGGCACATGGCCGCTACGCCCGCGAGCAGGAGATCTACCTGCAATCCACCAGGCGCTGGCGCAATTTGTCCAAGCCGACCATCGCGGAGGTGCAGGGCAAGTGCATCGCCGGCGGCCTGATGCTGGCCTGGGCCTGCGACCTGATCATCGCCAGCGACGATGCGTCGTTCTGCGATCCGGTGGTGACGATGGGGGTGTGTGGGGTGGAATGGTTCGTGCACCCCTGGGAGCTCGGTCCGCGCAAGGCGAAGGAGATGCTGTTCACCGCCGATTTCTGGTCGGCCGAGGAAGCGCGCGGCTTCGGCATGGTGAACCATGTGGTCAAGCGCGCGGATCTGGCCGCGTTTACCCTGGCGATGGCGGAACGGATCGCCCAAAAGCCGGCCTTCGCGCTGAAACTGACCAAGGAGGCGGTGAACCGGACTCTGGACATCCAGGGCCAGCAGACCGCGATCGACAGCGTGTTCGGCCTGCACCATCTCTGCCACGCGCATAACCAGGAGGCGTTCGGCATGACCGTGGACCCCGCGGGCATGCCGGCCTCGGTGGCGAACCGCGCCAAGTCGGGGTGAGTTACTCGGTGGGTGGCACGTCCAGCCGGGCCACGATGCCTTCCAGGTCCGGCCTGGGCGCGGGGTAGCGCTGCATCACCAGCGGATCGTGGCCGGGAACGATGTGCTGGGGGGTGGGGGCGGCGGCGCGCAGCTTGTCGAAACCCTCCAGCATCTGGCCGATATGGAAGGCGGTGGTGAAGGGGCGGTTGGTTTCCATGTTCTCATAGAAATGCGTGACGTCGGACGCCAGCACCACCCAGCCGCGCTGGGTGTGCACGCGCACGAATTGCAGGCCGGCGGAATGCCCGGGGGCGGGGTGCAGCGTGATGCCGGGGGCGACCTGGGCGGAACCGTCGTGGAACGCCACGCGCCCTTTGTAGTTCAGCCGCACGATGCCGACGACGTCCTCGACCTCGAACGAATGGTTCAGCTTCTCGTATTTCATGTAGCGCCCGGTGGCGTAGTGCATCTCGGGTTCTTGCAGATGGAACCGGGCCTTCGGGAATTTGTGGAAGTTGCCGACATGGTCGTAGTGCAGATGGGTCAGCACCACGTCGTCGATGTCCTTGGCGTTCACGCCCACAAGCGCCAGCGCGTCGATCGGGCAGCGTAGGTACACGCGTTTACGTTGCGCGGCGATCTCGGCGGTGAAGCCGGCGTCGATCACCACCGACCGGTCGGCGCATTTGGCGACCCAGACGAAATAATCCATCGGCATTGGCGCGTCGTGCGGGTCTCCACCGATGAAATGCTCGGTCCGCTTGGCGTCGCGCATTGCGTAACGGATGGCGAACAGTTCGTAGGTGGGCGGATCTTCGGTCATGGCGTTCCCCGGGGTGGATTCTTGCCGGGGCAGGCTAGCCTGTCCGCGGCAAACGGCGCTAGGGTTGCGGCTACTGGCGAGTAGACCAGCGGGAGCGGAGGAACGCGGCCATGAAATTCGGGGTCTTCTACGAGCATCAATTGCCGCGTCCATGGACTGAGACATCGGAGTACCAGCTGTTCCAGGACAGCCTCGCGCAGTTCGAATTCGCCGATAAGCTGGGCTACGACTATGCCTGGGTGGTGGAGCACCATTTCCTAGAGGAATACTCCCACTCTGCCTCGCCGGAGGTGTTCCTGGGGGCGGCGAGCCAGCGGACGAAGAACATCCGCCTGGGCCACGGTGTGGTGCAACTGACCACCAACCAGCCGCACCGGGTGGCGGAGAAGATCGCCACGCTTGACCTGAGTTCCGGCGGACGGGTCGAATTGGGCATGGGGGAGGCGGCCGGGCCGGCGGAGCTGCATCCGTTCGGCGTGCGCGTGCGCGACAAGCGGGAGCGCTGGGAGGAGGCGGTGAAGGCCATCATCCCGATGTTCACCGACGAGGCCTGGGAATTCCATGGCCAGTACTACGATTTTCCAGCCAGAAGTGTGGTGCCCAAGCCGATGCAGAAGCCGCATCCGCCACTATGGGTGGCGTGTTCGAACATCCAGACCATCGCCTCGGCCGGCGAATGGGGGATGGGGGCGCTGGGGTTCAGTTTCGTTTCGCCGGACGCTGCGCGGGCCTGGGTACATCGTTACTACAACAACTTCCTGCACCGGCCGAACCGGCTGGCGGCCTACAAGACCAATCCGAACATCGCCATCGTCAATGGCTTCATGTGCGCGCCGACCGACGAGGAAGCGATCGAACTGGCAGCCGGCTGGACGTTCTTCATCTTCGCGCTGTCGTATTACGGAAGGAAGGGGATCGATGCGCCGGGCAAGGGCGATTTGTGGAAGGAGTACCAGTCCTGGCGGGAGACCGACAAAGCGAAGACGGCGTTGCGCAACGGACTGATCGGCTCGCCCGATACGATCCGCAAGCGGTTGAAGCAGTTTGAGGACGCGCATGTCGACCAGGTGATCCTCCTCAACCAGGCTGGCAAGACCACGCATAAGGCGATCTGCGACAGCCTGGAACTGTTCGCCAAGGAAGTGATGCCGGAATTCCATGCGCGCCAGGCGGCGCAGGATGCGTGGAAGGCGGATGTTCTGGCCGGCAGGATCGTGCTGGAGGATCTGGATACCGGCGCCTATGATCTCTATTCGCACCAGAACGAGGACATCGTGCGCCTGACGCCGGAACAGCTGAAGCAGCGCATGGCGGCCAAGGAACGGATGCTGGCGGCCGGCGCGTGAGCATGCAGTTCGGCGTCTTCGACCACATGGATCGCGGCCAGGGCAGCCTGGCCGAGCTGTACGAAAGCCGGCTCCAACTGGCCGAGGCGTATGACCGGACCGGTTTCTACGGCTACCATGTGGCCGAGCATCACGCGACGCCGCTGGGCGTGGCACCGTCGCCTTCGGTGTTCCTGTCGGCGGTGGCGCAGCGCACGAAGCGGCTGCGTTTCGGGCCGCTGGTGTATCTGCTGCCGATGTACCATCCGATCCGGCTGATCGACGAGATCTGCATGCTGGACCAGATGAGCGGCGGGCGGTTCATGCTCGGTGTCGGGCGTGGGATCTCGCCGGTGGAGGTTGGGCTCTGGGGTCTCGATCCGCAAACCGCGCCGGCGATGTATCAGGAGGCGCTGGAGGTGATCCTGCAGGGCCTGGCGACGCGTGAGCTGACGTTTCAAGGCAAGTTCTACCAATTCGATCGCATGCCGCTGGAGTTGGAGCCGTTCCAGCGTCCGCATCCGCCGCTGTGGTACGGCGTGGCGCGGGCGGAGGCGGTGGATTGGTGCGCCGAGCACAGCGTCAACATCGTAACTAATTTGCCGCCGGAGCCGATGCGTGCGGTGACGGATCGGTATCGGGCGGTGTGGGCGGCGCGTGGGCATTCACCGGAAACCCTGCCGAAAATGGCGGGGACTCGGCATGTGGTGATCGCCGGCACCGACCAGGAGGCGTTGGAGATTGCCCGGCGCGGCTATCCGCGCTGGCGCGAGAGCTTCTTAAAGCTGTGGATCGATCGCAGCACGCTCCTGCCGAGCCCGGCCGCCATCCCGCCGGAGAGTTTTGACGAACTGCAGGCCCAGGGCCGTGGTATCGCCGGCGCGCCCGGCACCGTGCGCGATTTCGTGCGCAGGGGGATCGAGCAGGGCGGGGTGAACTACATGCTCTGCCGCTTCGCCTTCGGCGACATGCTGGCCGAGGAATCGCGGCAATCGGTGGATCTGTTCGCCGCCGAGGTGATGCCGGCATTCGTCGGGGCGGCCACGGTTCCGGCGCAATGATGCCACCGGCCGAGGCCGATTTGATCGTCCGGTCGCTCGATCTGGTCGCGGAGCGGGTCGGGGACCCGACGCCGCTGGTGTACCAGAGACTGTTTGCCGAGAACCCGGAGATGGAGGCGCTGTTCGTCAATGACATAGGCGGGCTGGTGCGCGGGCAGATGTTCCAGACGACGCTGGAAATGATCCTGGATTATATCGGTGACAATCTTTATGCGGCGAATCTGTTGCAGATCGAACGGATCAACCATGACGGCAAGGGCGTGCCGCCGGAGGTGTTCGACCTGTTCTTCGGCACGGTGAAAGCAACCTTCCGCGACGCGCTGGGCGCCGATTGGACCGAGCCGATGGACCGGGCCTGGCGGGAACTGCTGACCGGCCTTTCCGGCACCGGCCGCCTGGACGGATGACAGCATGACGAGCGAAGCGCCGCCGCTGCAGGCGAATGCGACCCGTGACCTGGCCGTCTTCGCGGCGGCGCTGGTTTACGAGCAGATCCCTGCCGAGGTGGTAACGCGCGCCAAATTGTGCCTGCTGGATGGCCTGGGCGTCTGCCTGCACGGCGCCACGCTGCCCTGGACGCGGATCGTGCAGGACATGCTGATCGCCGAGGGCGGCAACGGGAAGGTATCCATCTGGGGCAGGGGGGAACGCACATCCTGGTCGCAGTCGGTGCTGGCCAACAGCACCGCCGGACACGCGTTCGAGATGGACGACATCCACAAGGAATCGATCCTGCATCCGAACTCGATCACCGTGCCGATCGCGCTGGGGTTCGCGGAGATGCAAGACGGGCTTTCAGGGCGGGACGTGCTGACCGGCATGATCGCAGGATACGAGGTGGGCACCCGCGTTGGCAACGCGGCGACGACGCAGTTGTTCCTCAATGGATTTCACCCACAGGGCACGAATGGAACCTTCGCCGCCGGGGCGGCGGCGGGGCGGATGGCGGGGCTGGATGCCGGGCAGATGCAGCACGCGCTGGGCATCGCGGGTTCGTTCGCGTCCGGCCTGATGGCGGCGCAGGAAGGCGCGATGGTCAAGCGCTTGCACGCGGGCCATGCGTCGCAAAGCGGGGTGCAGGCGGCATTGCTGTCGGGACGTGGCTTCACCGGCATAAGCGATATCCTGGAGGCCCCGTATGGCGGCTTCCTGAGCACATTGTCGCGCCAGCCCGACATAACCCGGCTGACCGCCGGGCTGGGCACGGTCTGGGAGACGCTGCAGGTGGGGTTCAAGATGTACCCCAGCGTGACCAGCATTCACGCGGCATTGGATGCGTTGCAGAAGTTGATGCGCACGCATTCGCTGCGCGCGGAGGATATCGCGGCGCTGGACGTCGGCGTTGGCCACATGACCTATGTGCACACCGCCTGGCCCTACAAGCCGGCCGGGGTTACCGCAGCGCAGATGAATCTGTTCTTCGGCCTGGCGACCATGGCGCGGGGCCTGGATGTGGCAGTGGGCGACTTTACCGAGGCAAGGCTGACGGACCCTGGGTTGCTGGATTTCATGCGCCGCATCACGGTGCACGAGGACGAGGCGATCAATGCCCAGGGACGGCAGGCGCGGCATGCCTGCCACATGGTCCTGACGACACGGTCCGGGGCGGTGCTGCGCCAGGAGGTCTACGACCGTCGCGGCAGTCCGGAAAACCCGGTGGACCGGGCGGCGCTGGAGGCGAAGTTCCGTGCCAATGTGCGGAACTGCCTGGCGGATCGGGACGCCGAGCGCATCCTGGAGATCGTTGCCGATTTCGAGCGTTTGGAGGATACCAGCGAACTCACGGCTATTCTGGGACGCGCGGCCCAGCAGGGGCGGCCTGATTGATTCAGGTCAATGCGATCACGGGATCGCGCGGCTTTGCTGACCGATGGCCATAAGCTGCCCACATATCCGGTACCTTCCGGATCCATGAAGGGGCGTCGCGGGGCCGGGGGAGACTGCGATGTCCGATCCTGAGGTGCAAACGAACCGGTCCGCGCTGCCCTATGCGGAGAATGTGCGTCTGGTCGGCACCGACCAGCCGTTTCGCTGGCTGACGGCGGGCTGGCGGGATTTTCGCCGGGCGGGGCTGATCAGCGTCGTGCATGGGCTGATCTTCGTGATTGCCGGCGTGGCGCTGACCCTGGGGCTGGCGTCTGCCGGGCTGACCTACCTGATCGCGCCGCTGATCGCCGGCTTCATGCTGGTGGGGCCGGGGATGACGGTGAGTTTCTATGCCACCAGCCGCGATCTGGAAGCCGGGCGGCAGCCTTCGTTCGCGGGCGCCTTGTCGGCCTGGCGCGTCAACACCGCATCCCTGCTGAGCCTGGGGCTGTTGCTGGTGATTTTCCTGATCGTATGGATGCGGTTTGCCGCGGTGATTTTCGCGGTCTGTTTTCCCTACACGCCGCTGGACGTGCAATCGCTTTTGAACGCGGCGCTCTTCACGTCCGATGGGCTGGTGTTCCTGGGCGTGGGCACGATCGTTGGGGCCGGCATGGCAAGTTTGGCCTTCGCGTTCGGTGCCTTCTCCCTGCCGATGCTGCTGGACCGCAAGGTGGGGATGCTGGAGGCGGTGGTGACGAGCGCGGTGGCGGTGGTGCTGAACGCCAAGACCATGGCGGTGTGGGCGGGGCTGGTGGTGCTGTTCACCGGTGCCGGTATGGCTGCGGGCTATGTCGGCCTGGCAGTCACGCTGCCGCTGATCGGGCATTCCACTTGGCATGCCTATCGGGCGGTTATCCGTGGCTGAGCGGCATCGGATCAGGCCGGTTGGGCCAGCCAGTCCATCGCCGCATCGACGCCACCCTTGCCGTGCGGCACGTGGTTGATCCGCAGGCTCAGTTCCACCGCGCCGAGTGTGCCCAGCACCATCGGCTCGTTCAAATCGCCGAGATGGCCGATGCGGAACAGCTTGCCGCCGAGTTTGCCGAGGCCGCCGCCTAGGGAGACGTTGAAGCGGTTGCGCGCGGTGGTGCGGACGGCTTCTGCGTCATGGCCTTCGGGCATCCAGATGGCGGTGACGGAGTCCGATAGCCGGCTTGGGTCCGTGCAGAACAGTTGCGGACCGTCATTGCCGCTCCATACGCGCACGGCGCGGCGGACGGCCTCGGCCAGGCGGTGGTGGCGGGCGAGAACCTGATCGAGGCCTTCCTCCTCGATCAGGCGCAGGCTTTCGGCCAGGCCGTAGAAGATGCTGGTGGGCACGGTACCGATGAAGCTGTGATGCGCGCGGGCCATCATCGGGGTCCAGTCGAAATAATGCCGGGCCAGGCGCGCGGTCTTGTGCGCTTCCAGAGCCTTGTCACTGACGCCGGTGAAGCTCATGCCGGTGGGCAGCATCAGGCCTTTCTGGCTGCCGCCGACCACGGCGTCGACGCGCCAGTCGTCCATGCGAAAATCCATCGAGCCGAGGGAGGAGATGGTGTCGGCCAGCAGCAAGGCCGGATGGCCGGCCGTGTCCATCGCGGCGCGGATTTCCGGCAAAGGCAGCATGACGCCGGTGGAGGTTTCGTTATGCACCGCGCAAACCGCACGGATCTTATGGCCGGTGTCTGCCTTCAGCGCGGCCGAGACGTCAGCGATATCGACGCCACGGCGCCAATCGGCGGCGATGGTTTGGACCTCCAGGCCATGCTTCTTCGCCATCACGCCCCATTCCAGCGAGAAATAGCCGGATTCCAGAACGAGGATGGTGTCGCCCGGGGAGAATAAATTAAGCAGC
>CAINEA010000098.1 GCA_903847525.1 uncultured Acetobacteraceae bacterium
ACATTGTCGAAGAAGACCTCGGTGGTCGAATGGTTCATCATCGTGCGGATCGGCCGGATGGTGAGCGTGCCGGCGGCGCGCGCCTGGTTCATGTCGAGCACGAAGATGGAAAGGCCGTCGATGCCGCGGGCCACCTGATCGTGCGGCGTGGTGCGCGCCAGCAGCAGCATGAGATCGGAATATTCGGCGCGCGAGGTCCAGATCTTCTGGCCGTTGACGATGTAGCTATTTCCTTCGAGCTTCGCTGCGGTGCGCAGGCTGGCGAGGTCGGAGCCGGCACCGGGCTCGGAAAAGCCCTGGCACCACCAGTCATCCAGATTGGCGGCGCGTGGCAGGAACCGCCGCTTCTGCGCCTCGGTGCCGAATTGCAGCAGCACCGGGCCAATCATGTTGATATTGAACGGCGAGACCTCCGGGGCTGGGGCCATGAGGTTTTCTTCCAGGAAGATCATGCGCTGGATCGCGGTCCAGCCGGGGCCGCCCCATTCCTTCGGCCAGGAGAGCGCCGCCCAGCCCTTCTTGTTCAGGATCCGCATCCAGGTGACGATTTCGGGCTTTCTGGCCGCGTAGCCGAGACGCATGCGCTCGCGGATATCGGCCGGGAGGTTTTCCTGGATGAAGGCACGCACCTCGGTGCGGAATGCGGCTTCCTCCGGTGTCAGACGCAGGTCCATGGTGGCTCCCCCCAGCTTTATGCGCCGGCCATGGCGGCGACCGGTCGGCGTTTGTTGGCCAATCTTCGTTGAGGAGAGTGTGTTGGGATTGGTGGATGGGGGCAAGGGGCGGTTGGAGGTGTGCGGTTTACGAGGCACGGCGCGGTCCATCAGGCCCGGTTTCCCCAGCGCACCTGGAAACGGCAGCAGCAACCCCCGGCCGCCTCGCAATCCGTCTGCGTGACATTGGCGGTGCGCGACACCAGCACCTCGAAAAGGCGCTGGAATACCGCCGCGTGCCAGGCGCACACCGTCTCGACCGCGGTTTCGCCGACGCAAAGTGGATTGCCGGCTATTTCGAGGACTGTCGGCATGCCCGCTCGGGCAGAAAACCGCCCGGAGCCCGCAAACGTCCAGGCATGCGACCGGATCGCACCCACCAGTATCGGGGCGGCGAGCCGCGGCGGCAGAAGTTTCAGGACAATTCCCACCGGGCGGGGAATGCGGTTGGCCAGCAGATAATCCGCCGTCAGCCGGCCGGCGTCGGCCATCACCCTGCGTGCCTGCCCCGGCGGCAGCGCCGCCCGAACCTGGCGGTGCAGGGCGGCGACGCGCCGTTCGCTGACCATTGCCACCGGCGGCGCGGCAAGCCAGTCCGCCACCTCGGCACGGGTGAAAATCGGCAGCGCCAGCGGCTCCAGATCGGCGCGTCGCAGTGCCGCGTAAAGCTGCGTGACCGCGTTTGGCCCAATCTCCGCCCGCCGGGCGCCCTGGCCACCCCGGCTCTCGCTCGGGGCCGGCCCAATGGCGGCCCGATCAATGGATGTGCTGCGAACCCGCGCCATCCTCGTCAGCCAGATGATCCCTCCCGCCGCCGCACGCCATAACAGTCACGGGAACGGCGGCTGCCTTCGCCTTGCGGGACCGGTCGGCGCTGGCCTGCCAATCCTCCATCTGAGCGGGCGCGATGGTGCGATTTCGATCGAAATGGAAATCCACCTTCTTCTTCGACTGCGGCCCCCAGTAGCCGACCTTGCCGAGATCGTAGAACTTGCGTTCGAAGCCCGATTTCAGGAAGGCCTTCAGGCAGCCCAGCAGATAGCGCCGGCGCTGGCCGGTGCCAGCCCAGGGATAGGAGAACAATGCCTTGCGCATGTAGAAGCGGCGATAATTGTTCATGACTCGATCGAGCAGTTCGGCCCGATCCATCGCCTCAGGCTTCAGGATCGGGGTGACGAAGTTATATTTGTCGAAATCGAAGATCTCGACCTTGTCCTTGAGCTCCTGGAACAGCGAGGTGAACGGCCAGGGCGTGTACATCGACCAATTGGCCAGGTCCGGCTTCCAATCCATCGCCATGCGATAGGTTTCTTCCAGCGTCTCGGCGGTTTCGTTCTCCAGGCCGACGATGAACTGCGCTTCGACAACGATGCCGGCTTCGCGCAACAGCTGGATGGCCTTCTTGTTGTCGGCGACCTTGGTTTCCTTGTTGAAGCGGTCGAGCTTCATCTGCGCGGCGGCTTCGGTGCCGAGCGAGACGTGGATCAAGCCGGCGCGGCGATACAGCGGCAGGAACTCCTCGTCGCGCAGAATATCGGTCACGCGCGTGTTGATGCCCCATTGAATATGCTCGGGCAGGTCACGCGCGATCAGCTCCTCGCAGAACTGGAGGAACTTCTTGCGATTGATCGTCGGTTCCTCATCGGCGAGGATAAAGAAGCGCACATCGTATTTCCGGAACAGTGTTTCGATCTCGTCAACCACTTTCTTCGGATCGCGGATGCGGTAATCGCGCCAGAACTTCCATTGGGAACAGAACGAGCAGGTGAACGGGCAGCCGCGAGCCATGTTGGGAATGGCGACGCGACAGTTGAGCGGGATGTACTTGTATTTGCTCCACTCCAGAATTCCCCAGTCGGGATCGATGGCATCGAGATTCTTAACCGTGGGGGCCGCGGCGGTGGCGACGATTTTCGTGTTTTCCCCCTTCGCACCATCCGAGCCGGTCTCGGTATAGGCGATGCCCTGGATCGTTGCCGCTTCCGCTGGCCAGCGCCCGTCGGCGATCGCGCGGATCAACTCGACCAGGATCTCCTCGCCTTCGCCGCGCACGATAACGTCGATCCAGGGCGCCTCCGACAGCACCTGCTGGTACATGAACGTGGCGTGGATACCGCCCAGGACGGTGACTACATTCGGATGCACTTCCTTGGCGATCTGCAACGCCCGCTCGGCCTTGTAGATCGAGGGAGTGATCGCGGTCGCACCGACCACATCCGGCTTTTCATCAGCCAGGATGGCGCGCAATTGCTCGTCCGACAAATTGTTGGTCATGGCGTCGATGAAGCGGATGTCGGTAAAACCGGCAGACTTCAGCGATCCCGTCAGGTAGGCGGCCCAGGCCGGCGGCCAATTGCCGGCGATCTCGGCGCCACCGGAATGGTAGTTCGGATGGATAAGAAGAATGCGCAATTTCCATCTCCCAATTTGTCAACATATGCTTACATATAATACTGTCACTTAAATTGACATGGATCAACTGCGTAGCGAAACGATCGGGCCTGTTCCGGCTTTTTTTTGCACGGCCTCTCCCTGGGAGCGGACACACGAAAGAAGGCCAGGAACTATGCCCTGGCCTTCTTTCATTTCGTCCTGAGGCCCGTCTTGCGGCCGCTGGTAAGGCGTGGTGTCAGACAGCCTGGGCGTGGCGGCGGACGGCATTGTCTGGGGTGAGGTAGGCATCGAACAGGGCCGCCACGTTGCGCACGAAGGGGCGGCCGGTCGCGGTCACCTCGACCCGGCTGCCGTCCCAGCACACCAGGCCATCGGCCTGGAAGCGTTCCAGACCATGGGCGGCGGCAAGCAGCGGCGCGGGATCGGCGCCATGCGCGGCGGCCAGCGCCGGCAGGTCGGCTTGCAGGTCGCACATGATGCGCTCGATCACGTCGCGGCGCAGGCGGTCGTCCTCGGTGAGGGCCACGCCGCGAACGCTGGCCAGCCGATCCGCCCGGATGGCGGCGGCATAGGCGGGTACGCCGGGAGCATTCTGCACGTAGCCCTGCGGCAGGCTCCCGATGGCGCTGGCGCCGATGCCGATCAGGGCCGGCGCCGCATCGGTGGTGTAGCCCTGGAAGTTCCGCCGAAGCCGGTCCTTGCCAGCCGCACTACCTGCCGCCTGGGCCAGCGCGTCGTTCGGCTGGGCGTAATGATCCAGGCCCACCGCGCGGTAGCCGCCTTCGGCCTGCAGCACGTTCTCGATCCTGCCGCGCTGGGCGAAGCGGGCTTGCGCGTCGGGCAGCGACGAATCCGGGATCAACGCCTGATGACGTTTCATCCAGGGCACGTGGGCGTAGCCGAACACGGCGATGCGGTCCGCGCCGAGCTCGAGCGCCATGCGGGCGGTTTCCGCGACGCTGTGCTCGGTCTGGTGCGGCAGGCCGTAGATCAGGTCGAGATTGATGGAATCGATGCCGAGGCTTCGCAGCGAACGAGCGCAGGAATCCGTCGCCTCGAATGTCTGGATACGGCCGATGGCCGCCTGAACCGCCGGTTCAAAATCCTGCACGCCGAGGCTGGCGCGATTGACGCCCATCGCCGCGAGGGCCTGAAGGCGGTCGTCCGGCAGCGCCGTCGGGTCGATCTCGATCGCCACCTCGGCGCCCGGCAACAGATCGAACAGGTCGCGGACGGTTTCCATGACCCCGGTGAGGCAATCGGCCGGCAGGGTGGTCGGCGTGCCGCCACCCCAGTGCACGTGGCCGACCCGCGCGCGCCCGGCTTGCGCATCGCGGCCGATATGGCCGGCGATCAGCCGCAGCTCACGCCGCAGCAGTTCGGCGTAGGCACGCCGCGGCTCATCCTGGCGGACCACCGAGGTGTTGCAGCCGCAATAGAGACAGAGCCGGTCGCAGAACGGCACATGGAAATAGAGCGACAGAGCGGCATCGGCCGGCAACGCGGCAAGCCAGGCCGCATAGTCGTCGGGTCCGATCGCCGGACTGAAATTCGGCGCGGTGGGGTAGCTGGTGTAGCGCGGCACCCGGCCATCGTAGCGGGCGATAAGGTCAGCATGAGTCATGCCCGGCATAATATCGGCCGTGAGCCGGAAGATAATTGACATGGGTCAATATCGAAGGTGACCCCTTCGACGCGGGCGCGGCGGCGGAACGTCGCCATCAAGTTACGGAAAACGCCGCATTCCTGGCGGCGGGCAAGCAGGCCCGGCAGCCCGCGCTGCATGGCAGCGTTGTGCTGCGGCCCCCTCGCGGCTGTCCGGGCGGTTGGTAAAGTTTGGCGCATGGGAACGTCTACACAAACAAACATGCTCTTCGATCGGTCGATGAAGAGAAATCTGTTGCTTCTGACCATTTGTCAG
>CAINEA010000099.1 GCA_903847525.1 uncultured Acetobacteraceae bacterium
GCCGGCCGGTGTGCTAGGGATTTCGGTTGGCGCGCTCGGCACGGCGCTGGCGCAGCAGCATCTGCGCAATATCCTCGCCTATCTGGATGTGCCGACGCTCGGCCAGCCGGAAATCTTCCTGCAGGTGAAGGAAGGGTTCTTCGATGCCGACGGGAATATCGGCGAGGCGAGCCGCGGCTTCCTGCAGGGCTGGATGGACCGCTATGTTGCCTTCGTGAAGCGTTACGCGGCATAAAGAAGGGTTTCCTTCTGATAATTCCTGTGGAAACGATATTCCGTTTCCTTCGCTGATATCAACAATGGTCGGGCTCCACGGGTCCGACCATTGTTCGTTTCCTGGGTTTCCGGTTCCCCGTGTGGCGGCGGTGGTGCTGTTGGCGGGGCCAGCTATAATCGGCGCAAAGAACCCAGAGATACACATGCCCTCCCCTGTTTCCGCTGAGCGGATCAACCCGCGCAAGTTCATCGGCAGCCGGGCCGAGGGCATTTGCCTGGTGCTGTTCACAGCCTGTTGCTGGGGCATGACGTGGCCACAGTCGAAGTTCCTGCTTTCCATGCTGCCGCCGTTTTCCATGCGGACCATTTGCGGCATCGCCGGCAGCCTGTTCGCGTTCCTGCTGGCGGCGGCACGGCGGGAGCGACTGATCCCGCCGCGCGATCAATGGCTTTGGCTGGTGATTTTCGCGATGCTGAACTACGGGCTGTTCGTAGTGCTGACCACACTGGCCTTGGTTTGGTTGAGTGCGTCGGAAGCTGTGGTCATCACCTATACGCTGCCGATCTGGGCTTCGATCCTGGCGTGGCCGCTGCTGGGGGAACGCCTGAACCTGCATCGCATTCTGGCCATCCTGCTCGGATGCGGTGGTGTCGCGGTGATGGTAGGCGTTGGTTTCAACACGCAAACGGCGGGGCTTGCCGGGCCTTCGGGACTGCAGCGACTGGCCGGGGCGTCCGTGGCACTGATCGCCGCCTGGCTGTTCGGCTTCGGCACGGTGATGGCCAAGAAGCACCCGCTCCGGATGCCGCCGACGACGGGGGTCGCATGGCAAGGGGCCATCGGCACGCTTCCGGTTCTGGCACTGGCGCAATGGGAGCATCCGGTCCTGGGCAATATCACCGGCTACGGCTGGGCAGCGATCGGCTACATCTCGATATTTCCGCTGTCACTCGCCTATCTGACCTGGTTTCGAGCCCTTAAATTGGTGCCAGCCTCGACCGCGGCAACGACCGTGCTGGTCTCCCCCATGGTAGGGGTACTTGGGTCGGCGCTGCTGCTGGGCGATGTGCTGGGGCCGCGGCAATTGCTGGCTTTGGCGATGACGCTGACCGGGGTTGCATTGGCCGCTCGGGCATAGCCTAACGGGCACAGCAAGGCTTGCGTTCGCCTCTCGTCGTGCAAGGATCGGGTTCAAGACCTAAGAAAACGAGGAAACGGCGGATGCGACACCCAGAACCCAACGGCGCGGCTGTTCAGCGGAGCCATGAGCCATGAGCGACACCCTTCCGACGGCCACGCGCGTGGCCGATCCCGGGATCCGGGCCCTGTATCGTTTGGAAAACCGCTGGCAGGCATGGTTGGATGTCGAGGCGGCGTTGGCCGTTGCCCAGGCGGATCTGGGGATCATTCCACGCGAGGCGGCGGACGCGATCGCGGTGAAGTCCAGGCTCGAGTTGATGGACCGTGCGCGTATCGACGAGGGCTTCGTCCGCACGGGCCACACGCTGGTGCCGCTGGTCTGGGAACTGGGCC
>CAINEA010000100.1 GCA_903847525.1 uncultured Acetobacteraceae bacterium
CGGTGAGCGGGGCGTCCCTCTGAATTAAGGCCATCTCGGCGTCGTACTGCGCGTTCGCTGCTCGATCCAGAACGGCGAAGCGGCGGGATTGGGTGAGGTGCTGAATGAGCGCCTCGCGCATCTGGCGACTAAACTCCGTTGGGCGACCGCGTTCATCCCGGAACTCCGCCACCGCCAGGCGCCTGCGGGTCTCTCCTGTGTTCGAGGTTGGACGGAATACCGCAACTTCCACGGTCACCTGCGCGACGAACCCGCCGGGCTCCTGCCGCATATCGTCCACCCTGTAGGTGCGGATAATGCCGTTCGTCTGCCGCGTTATGGCTGCCTGCGCCTGCTCCTCGAGGCGCACCGTTCCCTCGGTGTCGCTGACGATGCTCTGGAAGTTTGTTCCGGATCGCTGCTGCGCGGTGATAGCAACCCCGGTGGTCTGCTCCACGGCGGATACTAGGGCTTGAGCGATGGCAGCCTGACGGGTTGGCCCTTGCCCTTCTGCCGTCACCGACGTGGTTTGCCCCAAAGCCGGGTTTATCCAGGTGACAGCAATCAGCAGAACGAGGCGGAGTAGGCGCTGTGTCATGGCTAGAAGTCTTCGCTCCGCATGAGGGTACGGCCTGAACTATTTCCTGGCGCGCCATTTGGCGGCGTCGTGCCAGGCGCCGCTGTGGCTGCAGGCCTCCGCTCTCGTAGAGCACGCGTTGCGCGTTCCCCGCTGGCGCTCCACATGCGAACGACGCCGACGATATCGCGGCCGGTTACTGGGTGCTTGTGACGCCAGACGCCGCCGAGGTCTGTGAGACCGACCAACTCTGCACTGCTGCGTGCCTGGAATTGTTTGCGCAGTCCGTCCAGCAGGGCCGGTGTCGCGGCGCCGTCGGGGAGCACGTCGTTGTTGGGCATCCTGTTGACAGCCAGCTCGACCGCATCACCGACGGTGCTGGTCTCTTCGTATCCCGCATTAGATGAGAGGAAGTATCCCAGAGCCGCATCGGCCATGGCTCGCGCCTGTGACACGGCTGCGCGGTCCAGTGACGCCATCACAGCAGTTCCAGCATTGGCGCCGAAAGAGCCGGCTGCCCATTGGCCGAACCCAACCAGGACTGGATTCCCCTCGCTGTCGAAGAGCTGACGGACGCCGAACTGGCGAACCAGATCGTCTTTGTTCGAAATAATAGTTTCCGGGTCGCCGGCGCGCGCCAGATTGGGTTCGAGGTCACCGCGGCGGCGCCGCACTTCCTGAGCAAAGTCACGAAGTCTGGGGGAGACGACAGCTATTACAGATATGACGAAGTCGCCTTGCCCGTTGTGCCCTTCGAAGGTCTTACAGGCGAGCATACCCGATAGTTCGCCAATCGCGCGACGAATTGTTGTTCGTCGGAACGCGTCCCTCAGTTGAACATAACGTTGAGGCGGCGACGCAACCTCATAGCGCTGTGGGTCTATATTGGCTTCACGGAGGAGTTGAGTAACTCTGGCATCGGCGACGCCAACCAACTTGCGGAAGAGGTCATTCAGCTGGCCCTCGGCGCGCTCGGGCCCCTCGTCGAAGGGCGGTGGCTCCTCTCCTGCCGCCCGGAACAGTCCGTTCGCCACGTTGGAAACGACCCGAAGGGACTGGGACGTGAGATAGCTTGTCTGTGCGTCAGCGTAAGCCCTTTCGTACGCCAGGGAGCGAAATCGCACCCAGTCAGGGTTCGAGGCGTTTACCGGAACATCGGCACTTCCTCGCGCTACCGCCAACTCCTTGGCCCGCTCACGGCGCGCCAAGCCTGATTCCTCTAGGTAAGAGGACATCTGAGCTTCGAGCCGTGCCGTGACATCGACGATGGTCATGGCTGACGCGTTAGCAACAACGGCAACAACGTCATCGCCTAAGTTCTGCTGCGTCTGCGCAATGGCGGGAGCAAGGCCCAGCGCGCGCCAGGTCGGCGCCAAGCCCAGGGCTGCGAGCCGAAAGAGGCGGCGCCGTGACTGCATGGCTCGCTCTCCTACCAGCTCACCGCTCGCGCGTCGCCGACGCGCGATACGATCTCCTGCCCTTCCCACACCGCGATGCCAGTGCGGATGTTTGTCAGCGTCAGCTGAAAGCTGTAGTCGATTCGCTGCATCCCGCCGTCTACCCGGGTGGTGCGTTGCACGATCTGGCCGGAGAGGCTGAGGTCGGGTGCCACCATCTGGCCACGCTCGGCCACCGTGCGTTGGTTGAACTCGCCCGATTGGCGCAGCTGGCGGGCCTGCGCCGCAAGCGGGTCGGATGGGCCATCAAGCCCGACCGCGGTGGTGGTGACGATGCGCCCGGAGTTGCTCAGTTCGCGCCTAATGGTCTGCAGCAGTTCGTTGGTGTTGATCCGAAGCGTAGTGTCGTTGGTGATGCGCGAGATAGCCATCACCCGCGGCTGGCCGTCGGGACGCGGCTGCATCCGGTCATTGGCCAGCATGTCTCGCACCATCGCCTGCGCCGCCTGCTCGAAGTCGCGGCTGTCGAGTCCCAGGCCGACCGGGGTGCGATCGTTGCGGGCGTCGACACGCTGGGTCGGAATAGGCGGTGCGACGCAGGCGCCCAGGCTGGTGGCCAGGCCCAGGGCGAGCAGGCGACGGGTCATGGGCATGTCAGTTGCCTTCGGCATCGAGGGTCATGCGGAAATCCTGGGCCCGAGTGTTGGGGGCGTCGGCGTCCAGGGTGGTGTCCGTACCGCGCGGCAGCAGCCGGAACTGCGGTCGCGAGGCGGCCGTGCTCAGCGCCGCGCCGGTGGCGTCCAGCCAGTCCGTCTGCACCCGCAGCGGGAAGTCGGCCGGCTGGGGGTTCTGCAGCGTCACCACCACGTGCAGCCGGCCGTCCGCCAAGCGGGAGACCGCTGGTGAAGACAGGAGCAGGTTGGCCGCCACCACGGGGGTGACGACAAGCCTGGGGTCGACGGCCGGGGGCTGCTGGGCCTCGGCGCAAGCCGCTAGCAACAGCAACAGCCCCATCCGCTTCATAGCGGCAGCACCTGCGCCCGCAGCGGGCTGCCCGGAGTCTGGGCCTTGACCAGGATGATGGCAGACTTACCGGGCGGCACATCCACGATCATGCCCGAGCCGCCCGGCGCGGCAATCTGCACCTTGCCCGAGGC
>CAINEA010000101.1 GCA_903847525.1 uncultured Acetobacteraceae bacterium
AGCCTCCCGAGGGGTTCGGGGCGCGCCACGCCCGCTCGAACGGCAGCCGCCAGGCATGCGGGGCCACAAGCTGATGGATCGATTTCGGACCCCACGAATCCGGCTGGTAGATCCGCACCGGCGGCGGGGCCTCCAGCAGCGGGATCGATACCTCCCAGAGCCGCTCGATGCCCTCGGCGGTGGTGAACAGCGTGTGGTCGCCGCGCATCGCGTCCAGGATCAAGCGCTCATAGGCCTCCAGCACGTCGCCGATCAGGCCGGTGTCGTTCATGGCGAATTGTAGGCTGAGCTTGTCGAGCCGCATGCCCGGCCCCGGACGCTTGCCATAGAACGACAGCGACATTTTCGAGGCATCGGCCAGATCGAAGGTGAGATGATCCGGGCCTTGCGCGCCGACGCCCGAGCCGACGGGAAACATGCTCTTGGGCGGTTCGCGGAAGGCGATGGAAATGATCCGCTGGCCCTCCGCCAGGCGTTTTCCGGTGCGTAGGAAGAACGGCACGCCGGCCCAGCGCCAATTGTCGATCATGCATTTCAACGCGATGAATGTTTCGGTTTCCGATTCTGGGTCCACCCCCTCCTCGGCCCGGTAGCCGTGGTACTGGCCGCGCACCACATCCCTCGGCTCGATCGGCAGCATGCTGCGAAAGACCTTGTTCTTCTCCTCGCTGATCGGCTTGGGTTCCAGGGCGGTCGGCGGTTCCATCGCCATGAAGGCGAGGATCTGGAACAGGTGAGTCACCACCATGTCGCGAAAGGCGCCGGTCTGCTCGTAGAACGCGGCGCGCCGGCCAAGCCCCAGCGTCTCGGGCACGTCGATCTGCACATGGTCGATGAAGTTGCGGTTCCAGATCGGCTCGAACAGCCCGTTGGCGAAGCGGAAGGCCAGGATGTTCTGCGCCGGTTCCTTGCCCAGGAAATGGTCGATGCGGAAGATCTGGTCCTCGGAGAACACCTCGTGCAGCCGGGCGTTCAGCGACACCGCGCTGGCCAGATCCGTGCCGAACGGCTTTTCCATGATGACCCGCGAGCGTTCGACGAGTTCGGCTTCGGCCAGCAGGCGGACCGCGGACAGGGCGGCGGCAGGCGGCACGCTGAGGTAATGCACCCGCTGGCTGTCGCCGCCCAGGCTCCGTTCTGCCCGTTCGACCGCCGCCTTGAGCACGGCGGGACCGGCTGACAGCGACACGTAATCCAGGGTCTCCGCGAAGGCCGACCAGTCGGCGTCGTTCACCTTGCGGGCGAAGAACTGATCGATGGCGCCGCGTGCGATGGCGCGGAAGCCCTCGACGTCGATATCGTCCAGCGAGACGCCGATGATCCGGCATCCGGGGATGAACCCGGCGCTGGAAAGATGAAACAATCCTGGCAGCAGCTTGCGCCGGGAAAGGTCGCCGGTGGCCCCGACCAGGACGACTACCTGAGGATTTCGCGGTCCAACGCCCGGAGGAATTTTTTTCAAAATGCCCATCCTGTCACGACTGAACTCCAGTCATGGTTGAGCCCCCCGGCCGGCAACGAGTTTAAGCACATCCATTCCTGGTTGTCGGTAACAGCTTGAAATTAATTTTCCGTTCGGAGGCAGCGCCCAGGGCTGCCGTTTTCGCGCTCAGTAGCAGGCGTTGCCGCGGAAGCTGAACGAGGCCACGCGGTCCTGGACGATCTGGAACGTCGTCTCGCAGACATATTCGACGATCTGCGGCGGGAAGCCGCCATAGCCGTAGGGTCCATACGGCCAGCCATAGCCCGGCCCGTAGAAGGGCGAGCCCGGGAGGTAATCGACCCGCTGCTCGACATAGGCGAGGTACTGCACGCCGCCTGTTTCGTAGGTGCGCGAGGGCACGCCCATCGCGGCGATCAGCGCGCTCACCGGCTGGCCGACGAGAGGCTGCAGCCGGGCCGCCCGGACCGCGGGATCGTAGGTGCAGCCGGCGAGCGCAAGCATGGCCAGCAGCGCCAACGCAGTCGCACGGTTACGCATCGAGAACCTCCCCACGATAGACATCAGTCTTCAGCCGGTGGCAGCCAGAGCACCTGGCCGATCCGGGTTGCACCGGATGCGATCATGGCCAGCCGATCGAAACCCATCGCGATGCCGGCGGAAGATGGCATGCCGAAGGCCAGGGCGGCGAGGAATTCCTCGTCCAGCTTCCAGTCCGGACCATACAGAGCGTGGCGCCGAACGCGGTCTTCCGTGAAGCGGGCACGCTGCTCGGCGGCGTCGGTCAGTTCCACAAAGGCGTTGGCCAGTTCCATGCCGCAGACGAACAACTCGAACCGCTCGGCGACGCGGGGATCGGCGGGGTCGCGCCGGGCCAGGGCAGCCTGCGCGGCAGGCCAGTGGGTCAGGAAGGTAGGGTGATCGCGACCGAGCCGGGGTTCGACACGTTCCAGCAGCAGGCGGAAGAACAGATCTTCCCAGGTTTCGTTCGGGCGCAACTCGGCGCCGGCGGACCGGGCCAAAGCGTCGGCGTCGTTCGCGGTGGCGAGCACATCGGCGCCGGCGAAGCGGGTGAAGGCATCGGCAACCGTCAGGCGATCGAAGCTGGCGAGGGCATTGGTGATGCCCCGGCAGGTCACCACCGGGGGAAGGACGGCGCGAAGGAACGTCTCGGTCTGGTCCATCAGCCCGGGCAGCGACATGTCGGGCGCGTACCATTCCAGCATGGTGAATTCATGCGCGTGCAGGGCGCTGCCCTCGCCGTTGCGCCAGACCCGGGCGAGTTGGAAGATCTTGCCCGCCCCGGCGACCAGCAGCTTCTTCATGGCGAATTCGGGGCTGGTGTGCAGCCAGAGTGGTTCCGTGGCGCCGTCCGTGCCGATGCGCGTGGTGGCGAAGGCGGCAAGATGCACTTCCTCGCCCGGCGCGAGCACGGCGTAGGGGGTTTCCACCTCCAGGAAGCCGTGTCGTGTGAAGAAAGCGCGCGTTTCCGCCGTCAGCCGCGCCCTGCGGTGCAGGAACGGCATTCGGTCGGCAAGGCTGTCTGGATGCCAAACGGGTTGCGGCATGGTTCCTGTAGGATTAATGCCACCAACATGCCGGACGGTTTTCACCCTGAACAGCCCAAGCTTCCTCCACCGCACAGCCTGCGCACGCCCGAAGCCCTGGCCGATGCCGGGTTGATCCAAGCAGACGCGCTGGCGGCGATTGTGGCCGTGGAGGCGCGCTATGCGATCGCCATCACGCCGGCGATGCAGGCGCTGATCGGCACGCCGGACGACCCGATCGGGCGGCAGTTCATCCCCGATGCCGCCGAGCTGGTCACCGCAGCGCATGAATCGGCCGACCCGATCGGCGATGATGCGCTGTCGCCGGTGAAGGGCATCGTGCACCGCTATGCCGACCGAGCGCTGCTGAAGCCGTTGCTGGTCTGCCCGGTCTATTGCCGGTTCTGCTTTCGCCGCGAGCATGTCGGGCCGGATGGCGGGTTGCTGAGCGAAGCGGAACTGGATGGGGCCATCGCCTGGATCGCGGACCACAAGGCGATCCGCGAGGTGATCCTGACCGGCGGCGATCCCTTGATGTTATCGCCGCGTCGTCTTTTTTCCATTCTTAATCGGTTATCCGGTATTTCTCACATCGAAACGCTGCGCATCCATAGCCGTGTGCCGGTGGCCGAGCCGTCACGGCTGACCGAGGAACTGGCCGATGCCATGACGACGGAGAAGCCGCTCTGGCTGGTGGTGCATGCCAATCATGCCAGCGAGTTCACTGGTGCGGCGCGGGCCGCATTGCGGCGGGTGCGGTCACGCGGCATCCCGGTGCTGGGCCAGTCCGTGCTGCTGCGTGGCGTGAACGACAGCTCCCAAGCCCTTGAGTCTTTGTTTCGCGCCATGCTCGCTGCGCGGGTTAAGCCGTATTATCTGCACCAGCTCGACCCTGCCCCCGGCACGGCTCGGTTTCATGTGCCGATCGAGGAAGGCCGCAGGCTGCTGGCGGACCTGCGGGGCCGGGTGACGGGCCTGGCCTGGCCGACCTATGTGCTGGATATTCCGGGCGGCGCGGGCAAGGTGCCGATCGGGCCGGACTATCTGGAACCGGATGGCGAAGTCCGTTCGCCGAGCGGGTCGCGTCATAAACTTGCCGCATCCGGAGGTTCGGTCTAGAAGCTGCGACTTCCCATTTTTTCCTCAGACGAGCGATCCCGATGAAGCAGCAGGCGAATCTCATCCGTGCCGGCCAGGTGCTGGAGCACGACAAGCAACGCTGGACCGTACTGAAGCAGCAGATCATCACCCCCGGTCAGGGCGGCGCCTTCATCCAAGTGGAGATGCGCAATCTGAAGACCGGCAACAAGACCAACGAGCGCTGGCGCACCGCCGATACCGTCGAGCGGCTGAT
>CAINEA010000102.1 GCA_903847525.1 uncultured Acetobacteraceae bacterium
AGGTTAGGGCCGGGGCGTTCCTCGCCAGTGGCGTTGTATTCGCTGACCTGACCGCAGAGCGCGATGCGGCCGTGCTGGTTCAGCAAGGGCCAGACCGCCGCGAGGATCGCGCCGCCGGTGTTGTCAAAATAACAGTCGATCCCGTTCGGGCATTCCCGCGCCATGGCGGCGGGCATATCGGGTTCGGCATGGCGGTCGATGCAGGCATCGTAGCTGAGCTTTTCGATGGCGAAGCGGCATTTGGCCGCCCCGCCGGCAACGCCGACGACCCGCGCCGCGCCGGCGAGCTTCGCCAGCGGGCCCGCCACCTGGCCCACCGCGCCGACGGCGGCGGAAATCACCACCGTCTCACTCGGTTGCACCCGCAGAATGCGCGCAATGCCGACCTTGGCGGTCAGGCCGGGATGGCCGAGCGGGCCGACCCAGGCGGTGAGCGGCGCCAGCGAGGGATCGAGCTTCAGCGCGCGGTCGACCGGTATGAGGGCGTGGGTCTGCCAGCCGAGTTCGCCGTAGATGACGTCGCCTGGCTTGAAGCGGGGATCGGTGGAGCGCGTTACCTCGGCAATCCCCCTGCCCTCCACCACCGAGCCGATCGGCACCGTGGCGCCACCGCCGAGTCGCGCCGCGCCGATCCGCCCGCGCAGATACGGGTCCATCGACAGGAACAGCATCCGGACCAAAAGCTCCCCTGGGGCAGGCTCGGGCATCGGGGTTGCGACGAATTGGAAATCGTCGGCCACCGGCGGCCCGACGGGGCGTCGGGCGAGCAGGATCTGCTGGTTGGTGATTTGGTTCATGGCGCTGCTTCCCGTTGTTGTGGCCGGTATGGGTTGGGCCCAGTGTGGCGAAGCTGGCCGGGATGGGCAAAACTGGCGGCCCACACCCTAGCGAGGAAACAGAATCCATGGATGAAGCCGCCGCCCGCGCCGCCTTTGACGCAGCACTTCGCACCCACGCTCCGGGCTTTGGAACCTTCTTCCTCGCGCGTTTCCTCAATCTCGATATTTCCTATGGCGAGGATACCTGCGTGGTGAAGATGCCAGTCCTGGACTTCATGTACAATCCGCAGGGATCGTTGCATGGCGGCCTTATCGGCGTGGTTCTCGATATTTCCATGGGCCATCTGCTGACCCATGCGATCGGCGTCGGGATGACTTTGGAGATGCGCACCCAGTTCCTGCGGCCGGCGCGAAGCGGGGTCGTGCAGGCCACCGCTTCGTTCCTGAAGAAGGGGCGCAGCATCAATTTTCTCGAGTCACGCATGGTCGATGCGGATGGCAAGGACATGGCGGTCGCGACGTCCACCTGGCAGTTGCTGGCCTGATCCGCACAAACTCCTTCCCGCGCAGCCCCGTCGGTTGATCCAAATCCGGCTCGGCAACGTACACGGTTTATAACGGGTCGCCGATACAGTCCCTTGATCTCCTACGGAATTGCGCTTATCGCTTATAAATCTTCATGGACGACGGCCTTCCCGATCATGCCAGCGCGGCATCCGAAGGCTGATGGCTGTCCGTTTCGACTCTGATCAGGTTAATTTCCGCATGAATGTCGTTTCCGACCCCCGTCCTATCGCAGGCGCCGACGCGCAACCGTCCCAAGATGCCAATTTCCGGGCGCACCCGGCCTTCTGCCAGATCGCCCTTCCGGTTCGTTCGTCCAAGGGAGTGTGGAAGCGGGATCTCGGCTCCGTCTCCGTGACGGTCGAGGCGGGGGCGTCGCTCGACTCCGATGGCGAGCACCGGGAAGCGGGGCACCCCATTCCCACCGGAAAGTTCGCCCGGCTGCTGCTGATCTATATCTGCGACGCGGCGATACGCGCCGATAGTCCAGTGGTCGAACTCGGCGAAAGCGCGCGTGAATTCGCGGAAAAGTTCGACCCGGAGTTGAAGGGGCCAAAACTTCGTGAACTGACCGAGCAATTGGAGCGGTTGCTAGCCGCCAGGATCACGGTTTCCATCGATGGTGGGCTGGCGCTGGCGGTGTTCGACGCGCGTGGCCGCGCCCGTGGCGTGGCACCGGTCTGGCGGCCGAGCGTTCGTCTCAACAGCAAGTTCTTTGCCGGATTGACCGCGAACCCGGTGGTGCTGGACCGGCGCATCGTCGATCAGCTCGCCGATACGCCGATGGCACTGGATGCCTATACCTGGCTGTGTTTCCTGCTGCCGCGGATCGAGGCGGGGTCTTCCTCTTTCGCTAGCTGGGACGATCTTCTGGCGCGTTTCGCGCCGGCTTCGCAGCAATTGGAAGAATTCCGCGCGGGCTTCGAGCAGAGCCTGCGGCAGGTTTCCGAGCTTTGTCCGCAATTGTCGCTGGTGATCCGCGAACAGGGCGTGGAGTGCCGGGTTTCCGCACGGCGGATGCCGGCGGCGCCGGTGGCTGCCCCCATTGTCGCGCCTGCCGCCGCACCCGTGGTCGCTGCTCCGGTGCCAGCCGCCCCCGAGAAGGTGGCAGCGAAGGTCGCGCCGCGACCGGCTCCGGCCGAGGCAGCGGGCGGCTTGACGGCCAAACCCGAGAACGATCCGATAGACGACATGGAGCGCGAGATCGCCGCGGAGATCGCGAGTTCGCTCGCCGCGCCCATAGCCAAGCCTGTGGACGCCATGGAAAGCCCGATGCCGTCCGCGCCACAGGCGATCCCGGTTGCTGCCCCGCCGCCTTCCGCGGCTGTTGCTCCGATGGCGTCGTCCCCCGGATCGCGCGAATTCCAGCGCGACGGCATGCGCCCGTCGATGAGCCTGAAATCGCATCTGACCGGGCTGAGCCAGGTGATCTGGCTGCAACGGGCGAGTGGGCGGGACAATCTGGTGATCGAGGTGACGCCCGGCGGCCGGTACGACCCCGACAACGTCACGGTTCTGGCCCTGGAACCGATGATCCTGCAGATCGCCGGCGGGTTGCATGCACGCGAATTCGAAC
>CAINEA010000103.1 GCA_903847525.1 uncultured Acetobacteraceae bacterium
CGGCTTGCGCTTCTCGTTGAAGGCCGCGCGCCCCTCTTCCCCGTCCGTTGTGGTCTGGATCAGCAACGAGTTGATCAGGTTCTGCACATGCCAGGCCTGGTCCGTCGGCAGGTCGCCGAAGCGAACCAGGAATTCCTTCATCATGCGCGTGGCCAGCGGCGGCAAGGTGCAGATATGGCGCGCCATCTTCTCCGCCCGCGCCATCAGTTCGGCATGCGGCACCACCTCGTTCACCAGCCCGATCCGTAACGCCTCCTGCGCGTCGAACGGTTCGTCGGTCAGCATGATCTTCATCGCGTCGCTGTAGCGCAGTTGCTTGGCCAGCAGCGCAGCACCCGGCCCATGGCCCAGCCAGCCCTGCGTGGTCAGCGCGAACTTGAACCGCGCATGCTCGGCGCTGGCGATGCGGATATCCGTCGACGACAGCAGAATATACAGCCCCGCTCCGGCGGCCCAACCGTTCACGGCGGCGATGACCGGTTTCCACACGCGGGGATAATGATCGCCCATCCTTCCGTCCACACCGGTCTTCTGCCCGTGCACCGTCCCGGCCAGCGGCCAGTAGATCCGTTGCGTGCGCAGATACTCCCGGTCCTCGGCCGTCAGGTCCGGCCGCGGCGCCAGATTATGCCCGCCGCAAAAATGCTTGTCCCCGGCCCCGGTCAGGATCGCACAGCGAATGTCGCGATCCTCCCAGAGATCGACCCACGCCGCCGAGATCTGATCCGACGTCGCCTTGTCCAGGATGTTCGCCTTCTCCGGATTGTTCAGCGTGATGTAAGCGACCCCATCGCGCTTCTGATAATCGATGGCCAAATCGAATTCCTCTCCTGGTACGGCTGCTTTGCCCAAAAGGGTGAGCCGCCGGAGAACGCGGTGTCAATCAGCCCCCGATAGCCGCGCAGCCCGCCGCGGCCGATCACGCCGGGGTCGCGCGCCGGCCCTTGCGAATCGTCAGCACCAGCAGGACCCCTACCGCCGAAGCCGCCGTGTACATGGCGAAGGCATTCAGGTAGCCGATCATCGAAGCCTGCCGGTCCACCTCTTTCGCCAGTCGCGCCAGGCCTTCCTTGGTCTCCATCGTCCACGCCCCCATCACCCAGGGCAGCGCCAGGCGATCGTTGAACGGCGACAGCATCTCGTTCATGCGGGAATAGTTTTGCGCCGAGGTACGCACGATCTCCGCCACGCTGATGGAGATGAAGAAGCTCGAGCCGATATTGCGCAGCAGATGAAACACCGACATCGCCTCCGGCCAGAAGCGGGTTTCCAGGGTGCGGAAGGTCGCCACGGTCAGCGGCACCCAGATGATCCCGACGGCGAAGCCCTGCAGGATCGAATTGGACACCAGGCTGGTCATGTCCACGTTCAGGTCGATCTGGGTCAGCCAGATGCCGGAAATCACCTGAACGCCGAACCCGATGACCATGCCGATGCGCGGATCAAGCTTGGCGACGAAGATCGCCGAGAAGAAACCGATCACCGCGCCGATGCCCCGTGCCCCGAGCACTTCGCCGATGATCGGGTCGGGAAATCCGGAATAGGCCTGCAACATGGGCGGCAGCAGCACCATCGGGGTGAAGTTCAGCATGCCGTAGATGAACACCAGCACCAGCCCCATGGCGTAGTTGCGATCCTTCAGCAGGCGCAGCTGGAGGAATGGCCGGTCCGTGGTCAGGCTGTGCACGACGAAAACATAGAAGGCGATGATGGCGGTCGCGGTCTCCAGGATGATCTCCATGGAGTCGAACCAGTCCAGCCGCTGCCCGCGGGACAGCACCAACTGCACGCAGGAAATCGCCACCGCCAGACTGAGGAACCCGGTCCAGTCCAGTCGGGTCGAAGGCGTGTTGGCGTCCGGCGGCAGGGTCAGCCGCAGCCCGATGAACGACAGGAACCCCACCGGCACGATCACATAGAATGCCCAGCGCCAGCTGTAGAGGTCCGACAGATAGCCCCCCAAAGCCGGCCCGATCACGGGGCCGACCACCGCGCCCATGCCGAAGATCGAGGTCACCATCCCCGCCTGCCGGCGCGGGAAACTGTCCAGCAGGATGGTCTGCGACAGCGGCACCACCGGCGCGCCGCAGCCGCCCTGCAGAATGCGCCACAGCACCAGCGTTTCCAGCGAATCCGCCTGGCCGCAAAGATAGGTGCAGACCGAAAAACCGAAGATCGACCACATCATCACGCTCCGACGGCCGAAGCGCGCGACCAGCCAGCCGGTCATCGGGGTCATGACCGCGGTGGCCAGGATGTTGAAGGTCATCACCCATGCGATCTCGTCGGACGTTGCCGCCATCGTGCCCTGCATCTGCGGCAGCAGGGTGGAGGCGATGAGCAGGGTCGTGGAGTACAGCGTCGAGCCCAGCATAACCGAGATCATGATCAGCACCCGCCGCAGCGGCGTCAGACCATGCGGATTGTCGTCATCGGTCATGCGATTATTAGTAACCTCAACAAAAGTATGTTAGGCAATAGTAACCTAGGCACATGATAATGGCGAGACAGTTTTGCCAAGCAACCCACAACTTCCCAACGGCGATTTAACCACTCTCGATCCTGGCGACGATGAGCCCCTCGGCTTCCTGATTTCCGATGTGGCCCGGCTGATCCGCACCGTGTTCGACCGGAGGGTCCACCGCCTCGGCCTCACCCGCGCCCAGTGGCTCGTGCTCACGCGGCTGAACCGTCGTCCGGGCGCCAGTCAGTCGGAACTGGCGGACATGCTGGAGGTAGAGCGCGCGACCGCCGGACGCATGGTCGACCGGCTGGAGCGTAAGGGCTGGGTGATCCGCCGCCCGGATCCCACCGACCGGCGGATCAACCGGCTGTTCCTGTCGCCGGAGGCGGACCGCATCCGCGCCAGTATGCTCGTTATCGCCGACCAGACGCTGGAGGACGCCCTGGCGCCCTTATCCGTCCTGGACCGGGAAAGGCTCGGCGACGCCTTGGCACGGATGAAGCAACGTCTGCTGACCATGACCGATCGCGAACCAGCCGCGCTGGCCCGCCTCGGCAACGGTCATGCGGCAGAGGAACACGACACACCATGATGCCGCGGCGAGCGTTTTTTGTCCGGGCCGGATTGCTGGTCGGCGTGCCGGTGTTGGCTATCGTCGGGGGCGCGGCGATGTGGTTGCAGGGTGGGCGCACCGTGGGCACGGAAAATGCCTATGTGAAGGCCGATATCGCCCAGATTTCTCCGGAGGTGTCCGGCAAGGCGATCGCCGTGCTGGTGCGCGATCATGCGACCGTCAAAGCTGGTGACGTCCTGATCAAGCTCGATCCCGAGCCGTTCCAGATCGCGCTGGACAAGGCGGATGCCGAACTGGACAGCGCACGCACCGTGGTCGAAACCGCCCGCGCCAGCTGGCAGGAAACGCGCAGCGAACTGGCCGAGGCGCAGGTCCAGGTGGACTATCTGAACAAGCAGGTGGCGCGCCAGCGGGATCTGGCCGGGCACGGCGTCGCCTCCGCCACCAAGCTGGAGGAGGCGGAGAACAACGCAGCCGTCGCGCGCGACCGGCTGAACGTGGTGCACCGGCGCCTTGAACGGGTGCTGACCATGCTGAACGGCGACCCGAATATGCCGACCGATCAGCATTCCCTGGTACGCGGGAAGAAGGCGGATCGTGACCGCGCCGCGCTCGATTTGGCCCATACCACCATCCTGGCGCCGCTGAACGGCACCACCGTCAACGTCAAGCTGCAACCCGGCGATCAGGTGAAGGCGGCGACGCCGATCTTCGTGCTGGTGGCGGACGCGAGGCCCTGGGTGGAGGCCAACCTGAAGGAAACCGACCTGACCCATGTCAGGCCGGGCCAGACCGTCAAAGTGGTGCTGGACATCTACCCCGACGAGGTCTGGGAGGGGAGGGTGGAAAGCATCAGCCCGGCCACCGGCGCCGAATTCGCCATCCTCCCGCCGCAGAATGCCTCGGGGAACTGGGTGAAGGTGGTGCAACGCCTGCCGATCAAGATCCGCCTGGCCCCGCATGAGGGCGAAAAGCCGCTGCGCGCCGGCATGACGGCCACCGTCCAGGTCTCCACCGGACGGGAGCGATCGCTCAATCAACTCACCTCCTGGATCGGCGGCGGCAGCGCCAAGGCGGCCGGCCGCCCATAGGCCGCATCACGCGCCGCTACAGACGCACGCCGCCACGCGTGGCACGCTGGCCTTCAGAAGAAAGCCAGGAGACGCGCCCATGTCCTATCCCACGCATCTGCTGCCAACCACCGTCGTGGGCAGCTACCCCCAGCCGGACTGGCTGGTGAACCGCGAAACCCTGCACCATCATGGGGTTCCCCGTACCCACGCCCAGGATATCTGGCGTATCGGTGGTGAATTCCTCGAACAGGCGCAGGACGACGCCACCATCCTGGCGATCCGCGACATGGAGCGGGCCGGCATCGACATCCTCACCGACGGTGAAATCCGTCGCGAAAGCTACTCCAACCGCTTTGCCCTGGCGCTGGAGGGGATCGACGCCGATCACCCAGGCGAGGTCCGCTCCCAGACCGGCCGGGTCACGCCCGTGCCGCGCGTGGTCGGCAAGATCCGCCGGCGGGCAGCGGTGGAAACGCGGGATGCCGAATTCCTGCTGCAGAACACCGGCCACGCCACCAAGATCACGCTCCCGGGCCCCTTCACCCTGTCCCAACAGGCCAAGAACGAATTCTATGCCGACGAGGAAGAGATGGCGATGGACTACGCCGTCGCCGTGAACGCTGAATTGCGCGACCTGAAGGCAACCGGCGTCGATGTGCTGCAACTCGACGAGCCCTGGGTGCGAAACTCGCCGGAGAAGGCTGCCCGTTACGGAATCCGCGCCATCAACCGCGCATTGGAAGGCATCGAGGGCCCGACGATCATCCATCTGTGCTTCGGCTATGCCGCGGTCGTGCAGAACAAGCCCAGCGGTTACAGCTTTCTGCCGCAACTCGCCGAAACGATCGCCCAGCAGATCTCCATCGAGGCGGCACAGCCGAGGCTCGATCTCGGCGTGCTCAGCGACCTCAGCGGCAAACAGATCCTGCTCGGAGTCCTGGATCTGGGTGACCTGACCGTCGAAACCGCCGAACAGGTCGCGGCACGGCTGCGCAACGGCCTGAAATACGTCGACCCCACGCGCCTTGTCGCGGCGCCGGACTGCGGCATGAAATACCTGCCGCGAGAAATCGCCTTCGGCAAGCTGAAGGCAATGGTCGAGGGCGCCGCGATCGTGCGCCGGGAACTGGCCGGCTAAGCGAAGGTCAGGACGCCGTCCCGCCGATCACCGGGCCGAACAGTTCCCAACTCTTGCCGTTCCATTTCTGCAACTGCATCTGCTTGATCGGATGGAAATTGGTCGGGCTGGTGTTGACGCGAATACCCGGCAACAGCACCGGAACCTCCAGATCCTTCAAATTGGCCGCCTGGCGCATGACGTTGGCACGCGAGAAATCGTCGCCCGCCTGCCTCAGCACCTGCAGCAAGGTCGAGGTCACGCCAAAAGCAAACACCGGCCCGGCATCGGTCAGATCCGCATCCGGCATATAGGCCTTCATGAACGCCCGCCAGGAATTCATGCCCGGATCGTCTTTCCACGTCGGGTCGGTCGGGTCCTTCAGGTAGGCGGCGCTGATCATGCCGATCGCGCGCTCGGGACCCGCCGGCGTGATCACCGAACCAACGGAGATCGACACGTTCGTCATGAAATGCAGCGGCTTCCAGTCCAGATCGGCGATCTTGCGGATCATCTGCGCGGCGAATTTCGGCGTCGCCGCCGTGATCACCACGTCCGCCCCCCAATTCTTCAGATCGAGCGCCTGGGAATCGATCGTCGCATCCGTCACTTCATACGATACCGCCTTCACGGACGCCGCGTACCGGTCTCCCAGCACGTCCTTCACGCCCAGCGGGTAGTCCTTTCCGAAATCGTCGTTCTGATAGAGGATTCCGATCTTGGCATCCGGCTTGGTCTTCAGAATGTAGTTTGTGTAGATCTGCGCCTCGGTCCGATAGCTCGGCTGCCAGCCGATGGTCCACGGAAACTGCTTGTAGTCCCCCCACTTGTCCGCGCCGCTGCCGATGAACAGCATGGGCACGCCCTTGCTGTTCAGGTATTTCGCGATCGCCGTGTTGCTCGGCGTGCCGATGGTGGCGAACACGTAGGCCACCTGGTCCTCCTCGACGAGCCGGCGCACCTGCTCCACCGTCTTCGGCGGGCTGTAGCCATCATCGAGCGAGTCATAGACGATCTTGCGCCCGCCTACGCCGCCCTTGTCATTGACCATCTTGAAGAACGCCGCCTCGGTCCGGGCGATGATCCCGTAGGCCGATGCGGGGCCGCTATAGGCGGCGGTATTGCCGATCTTGATCTCCGTGGCGGTAACCCCCGGCGTCGCCTGGGCCAGCGCAAGGCCAGGCGATACCAAGCTTGCGGCGCAGGCGGCGACCGCCATGGCCCGAATGGTTTTTCCGAACATCCGTGTCTCCCGATCGCTTTTTTTGTTTCGTCAATAGCTGAGCGGCGCGGTGTCCACAGGCACCCAGCGGCCGTTTTTCACGACCGACAGGAAGGACTGGTTGGACGCGTGGTGGTTGGTCGGTGTGATGGTCAGTGGCGGACCGCCAAAAATGTCGCGCCAATCCTTGGTCTTTTCCATGGCGGTTTGGAAACTGTCCTGCGTAAGATCCCGTCCGGCCCGCTGCAACACTTCGATCAGCAGTATCGCGGCTGCATAGCCCGCCTCACCCAGGTAATTCACGTCAAGGCCAAATCGCTGCTTGTAGCGGGTCGTGAACTCCCGGACCAACGGCCGCGGATCATCCGGATAGGCATAAAGACCCGGTGACATGGAGTAAAACCCCTCGGCTGGCTCGCCCGGGGTTTCGGCGACGGCGGTGGAATAGGAGGCGAACTGACCGCAGAAATCCGGAGTCCACCCCATCTTGCGCGCCGTCTGCAGGATGATGACCGTGTCCTTGACGATGGTCCCCATGCAAACGAAATCGCATCCGGCCTCCTTCAACAGGGTCACCTGGGCGTTGAAGTCCGTATCGGTGGGTTTATGTGCCGTGACGCCGACGAGCTTCATGCCCATCGCTTCAAGCTGCGCGACGGCGCCGGCATAGTTATCCTTGCCGAAATCGGTATCCTGATACATCATTCCGATCCGCTTTTTGCCACGCTGTTCGGCGAAATATTTAACGGCTGACCGCATCTGGTCGTAGTACGATGAAAACTGGCCGTATTTATATTTGCTGAACGGTTCGTACATGGACCGCGCGCAGGTCAGCGGAAATACACTCGGCACCCCTTTTTCAAGCATCACCGGCAGGACGGCATCCATATGCGGCGTGCCACCGCTGCTGATCGCAAGGAAAATGCCATCGCGATTCACCAGCTTGTTCATGGCCTGAACCGCTTTGGGGATCAGATACTGCATATCCTCGGCGATGAACTTGATCTTGCGGCCGTGGA
>CAINEA010000104.1 GCA_903847525.1 uncultured Acetobacteraceae bacterium
CCAGGCAGACCACGAAATCAGAACGCCCCAGCAGGTCCGTCAGAACAACCTGCTCGGCACCGGGCAGATCGACATTCGTGTAGGGGTCGCAGATCAGCAACCGTGCCTCCATCGTCGCCAGCACGCCCGCAAGGCGCCGGCCGATGGCGCCGTAGCCGATGATCCCAACTGTGCTGCCGGCGATCTGGGTTCCCATCGATCCGGCCGGCGGGGTTCCGGCGCGGTAGCTGAGCACTGACCTGGATACGCCGCGGCCAAGATCGACCATGAACCCGAGGATCAGCTCGGTAACAGCGGCAGTGAAACCCGGGCTGGCCCGTGTCACGAGCACGCCCCGGGCGGATGCCGCCGGCACATCCACGGTGCGAATATCCACGGCGCCTCGCACAAAGGCCACCAGCTGTGGGCTGGCCGCGAACAGCCCCGGCTCCCCTGGCGTCTGCCGGTCGGAGACGATGATTTGCGCTCCGGCGGCCGCTTTGATCAGGGCTTCGCCCCGCAACGGCACGGGCGAATCGTTCAGCCGGACATCGGCTAGAGCCCGCAACGCGGCCAGCGCCGGCGCGGGGTAGTAAACTTCCCGGTCAGCATCGGTGTGGGTCAGGAAGACGATCGGTGTCGGCATGCGTGTTCCTTAGGGCTGCGATCGGCCAAGTATGGACTCGGTTGTGTGGACTAGGCCGAAATGGCTTGGCATAACATCCCCACGCAATAGAGGTGGAACAGGTTTTGGCGACCGTCACGATCGAGCGGCGAGCCCAGGTGATTGTGCTGGGCAATGAGAAGGGTGGTTCCGGGAAATCCACGGCCGCCATGCACCTGATCGTCGGGCTCCTGCGCGACGGCTATCGGGTCGGCGCGATCGATCTGGATGCCCGCCAGGCCACTTTGTCCAACTATCTGGCCGCGCGCGAAGTCTTCGCGCGGGAAAAGGGCGTGGACCTGCCGCTGCCCCGCTTCGCTTCCGTGCATCGCAGCGACATCGACAGCCGTGCCGAGGCCGACGCAGAGGAAACCACCCGCTTCGAGGCCGCGATGGCCGGGCTGGCCGATCTGGACATCGTGGTGATCGATTGTCCGGGCTCGGACACATTCCTCAGCCGTCTCGGACATTCCCACGCGGATACGCTGCTGACGCCGATCAACGACAGCTTCGTCGATTTTGCCATGCTGGCGAAGGTGGACCCGGACAATCATGCCGTGGTTCACCCCACCGTTTACAGCGAGATGGTCTGGGAAGCGCGCAAACGCCGCATGGCACGCGATCGCGGCCGGATCGACTGGATCGTGATGCGAAATCGCCTCGGGTCCACCGAAGCGCGCAACAAGCGCGATGTCGGGGCCACGCTGGACGCCCTAGCCAAGCGCATCGGGTTTCGCACGGTCAAGGGCTTCGGCGAGCGGGTGATCTTTCGCGAGCTGTATTTGCTGGGCTTGACCCTGATGGATGTGAAAGAGGCCGGATTGGGCATTCAGATGGGCATGAGCCACGTAGCTGCCCGGGCAGAAGTCCGCGCCCTGATCGCTACCATCCGCAAGCCCGCCCCCCAGCTGGAACTGCGTCCGCCTGCGGCTTGACCCGTCTTTGCCCTACGCCACAGCCGCATGGTTGCAGCAGGCGCGCCCGGGCTGTATATCGCCCACTCTGTCCTGGATCGGACGCCGACATAGCTCAGCGGTAGAGCAACTGATTCGTAATCAGTAGGTCCCCAGTTCAATCCTGGGTGTCGGCACCAGTCTTTTTCAATGGGTTATGGCCTGTTTCTGAGAAGATCGTCACAAACGAAAATGGCCCAGGGCTTCACTGGGGCTTCAAACCCGGCCCGACATACCCCCTTTCCAGCACAATCGCGGACTCCCGCCACCATCAGAGATATTTTGTATCTGCTCAACCCGGTGCGAGGACGGATTGGCCTGACAATGTGATTCGGACAGCCTGATAAGCGTCGATCCCGCGCCGTGCGGCGGTGCCG
>CAINEA010000105.1 GCA_903847525.1 uncultured Acetobacteraceae bacterium
CCGCGATCCTGCGCGCCGCCGCCTTCGGGCCGGTGCGGGTGATGCTGCCGATGGTGACCAATGTCGCGGAGGTCCGCGATGCCCGCGAGATCTACGAACGCGTCGCCCGGCGTCTGCGCCGGCGCGGCGAAAGGCTGGCGGAAAAGCTGCCGCCGCTCGGCATCATGATCGAAACCCCCGGCGCCGCCCTGGCCGCGGACGCGCTGGCGCTGGAGGCGGATTTCTTCGCCATCGGTACGAACGACCTGACCGCCTATACCCTGGCCGTCGATCGCGGCAATGCCGAGGTGGCGGACCTGTATGACCCATTACATCCGGCGGTACTCCGCCTGGTGCAGTTCGCCACCGAGGCCGCGCTGCGCATGCGCATGCCGGTATCGGTCTGTGGAGAAATCGCCGGCAACCCGTCGCTCACGCCGCTGCTGCTCGGGCTCGGCCTGCGCAGCTTCTCGGTGAACGCATCCGCGGTGCCGCGCGTCAAACAGATGATCCGCTCGGTGGACATCGACAATTGCGCCCGCTTTGCCCGGCGTGTGATGGAACAATCCAACCTCGCCTCCATCCGCACCCTGATCGCCGAGTTCAAGCCGGACGCCGGGTAGGCAAGGTTGGGGCTTTGCCCCAAGCCCCAGGAGGGCTCCGCCCCTCCACCCCGCAAGGGAACGCGTTCCCTTGACCCTTTTAATTGATTTCTTGGCAAGAGGGCCATGACGTAGCCCATCAACGGCAACGTCGGTTCGGCCCTCTTGCCAAGAAACCAGTCATGGGGTTTAGGGGACCTGCTGCCACTTATACCGAACCCGCGTTATGTGAGGCGTCATCTGGTCTGGTTATACGACCTCAGCAGCTCATCGCCTCGGCTCAGGGCGCTAGTTTAGCCCATGTTTAGCGCTTTCTACGTCGTACATCGTAACGAATTTGGGAAAACCCTGATATACAGTCGAGTGGCCCTCGAACATTCAATGTAGTGCCATAATATTTCGGTAATTTCTTGACGCCGCGGGCCGCCACGTTCACGCTGCCCGCCATGTTCATCCGTAAAACGACAACCCGGAATGAGTCCGGTAACGAACCATATTTCACGTTCCGTCTCGTCGCCTCCGAACGGACCGGCAATCAGGTCCGCCAGATCACCCTGCTCAACCTCGGCCGCCATTTCGACCTGCCTCAGCCCGACTGGCCGCGTCTGTGCGCCCGGATCGAGGCGTTGCTCGCCGGGCAACCCGGCATGCTTGCTGAACCGGAAGCCGTCGAAACCCTTGCGCAACGCTTCGCCGCCCGCCTCATCGCGACCCGGCCGGATCCCGGCAAACCAGCCGCCGCGCCGTCCCCGGCCGCGCCAGAGCCCGCTCAACCCGTGCCTTCAGTGGCTTCCACCACGCCAGCCCCGATCTACGCCGAGGTCGATGTCGCGTCGCTGCAACTCACCCGGCCGCGCGCCGTTGGGGTGGAAGCCGCCGGTCTCGCCGCCATGGACTGGCTGGGGATCGATCGAATTCTTTCCGAACTCGGCTTCAACGGCGTCCAGCGCGACGCGGCGGCGGGCCTGCTGATCGGCCGAATGGCGGCGCCAGGCTCGGAACAAGCCACCTGGCGCTGGCTGCGCGAATGCAGCGCCCTCGGTGAACTTCTGAACGCCGACTTCGAAGCCATGCCGCCGATCCGGCTCTACCGGACCTCCGATCTGCTCATTCGCCACCGCGACAAGATCGAGGACGCGTTGTTCGCCAACATCAAGGATCTGTTCGGCCTGCCGGTCACGGTCACGCTTTACCCCATCTTTAACGCCTTTTCCGCCAGATACCGCAACGAATATTTAAAAAGCGGCGGAAATCCGCCATTTCGATCGTGGAAACCGTTTGTAGTGCCATAATATGTTATTCACCCCCTTGAC
>CAINEA010000106.1 GCA_903847525.1 uncultured Acetobacteraceae bacterium
AGCACGATCGACCAATCGCGCTCCGTCATTCCCGTCAGCATGTCCGGCTCCCTGTTGCCGGTCACGCAGTGATTCGAACAAAACCCGATTCGGGAACCCGTCAAAAAAGCATGTCAGGGATTCCGTCCACACGGCCTAGTCTCGCCCGGCGCTTCCGGCCAGACCCCGGTTCACGCTCAGCGGCGGCGCCCGATGATGGCGCCGCGCAGGCGCTGGGAGATCTGGTCGATCGCGGCGACCGTCACCAGCACCATCAGGATGACGAACGCCGCCTGCTGCCATTCCAGCACCCGGATCAACTCGGAAAGATGCAGCCCGATCCCCCCCGCGCCGACGATGCCGATGATCGTTGCCGACCGTGTGTTCGATTCAAAATAATAGAGGATCTGGCTGGCAAAGACCGGCAATATCTGGGGCACGACGCCGAACCGGATGGCGGCGAAGCGGCTGCCGCCGGTGGAGAGGATCCCCTCGACCGGCTTGTCGCTCGCGGTCTCGATCGCCTCGGACATCAGCTTGCCGAAGGCGCCGAAATCCGAACACATAATGGCCAGCACGCCGGCGAAGGGGCCAAGGCCGACGACATTGATCCAGATCAGCGCCCAGATAAGCGTATCGACGCTGCGGATGGTATCCAGCGATCGGCGGGCCAGCAGATGCACGAGGCGGTTGGCAACAACGTTGCGCGCGGCAAGAAAGCCCATCGGCACCGCCAGCACCGCGGCAAGCAGTGTACCTAGGAAGGCGATCGACAGGGTTTGCCCGATGGCCCCGAGGTAGAGGTAAAACCGGCTCCAGGTTTCCGGCGTTGGCGGAAACATCAGGCCGACGATATCGGCCAGCCGACGAAATCCGCCGATCAAATTCGACAGCGACATATCCAGCAGGAAGAAGCTGGCGATATACAGAACAATGCCGCCGCCGAAGATGGCGATGGTTCCCATGCGCGAACGCCAGCCCGGGTCCAGCAGGGCAGCGTGTTGGTCGGCGATCCGGTCGCGGTTGGCCAGAAAGGCGTCCCGCAGGGGAGAATGGCCGGTCACGGGCGCTCATCCATCGCCAGCAGCCGATGGCGCAGCTTTTCGGACAAGGTGTCGATCAGCATGACGCAGACGACGATCATCACCAGGATCGCGCTGACATCGGAATAGAAGAATTTGCGGATCGCAACGATCAGTTCCTCGCCGATGCCGCCGGCACCGACGAAACCGAGCACCGCCGCGCCGCGCACATTGATCTCGAAGCGCAGCACGGCATAGCTGGCGAAGTTCGACAGCACCTGCGGCACCGCGCCGAACCGCACCTGCGAAACCCAGCTTCCGCCGCTGGCGGCAATCCCCTCGACCGGCTTCATGTCGATGTTCTCGACCACTTCGGAAAACAGTTTTCCGAGCGCACCGGTCGTGTGGATGGCGATGGCCATGACGCCTGGAAGCGCACCGAGGCCGAACGCGGCAACGAAGATCATCGCGAAGACGATGTCCGGTACCGTCCGGCAAATTTCGAAAATGCGGCGGATTACGATACGAAGCAAGGCACTGGAAACCAGATTCCGGCTGCACAGGAAACAGCCGCAGAAGGCGAGAACAGCCCCGGTGACGGTGCCGACATAGGCCATCAGCAACGTTTCGCCGAGCAGCCGCGTCCAGCGCCGCAGGCCCCAGAACCATTCGGCGGGGTCACTCAGAACCACGGCTCCGGTATCCAAATGGGCCAGGCGATTGAAGTAGCTGGTGAAATTTCCGAGCTTCTCCCAGAACAGGCCGGGATCGATTTCCGCGCCGATGCAGGCCAGCGCGAACGCGCCAGCCATGAACGCGAGGCCGATGAAGAATTGGCGGTGCTTGGCCGCCACCGCCCGGTCGTAGGCGCGCAGCAACGGAGCGAGCTGCGCGTCGGGCGGGATAACGACGGTGTGATCCATTTAGCGGCGCGCGACCGGCGGGCCCGGTTGTGCCGGGACCCGCCTTTCAGCCGGGATCAGGAGCTTTTCTTGCGCAGCGCGTCGACGAATTGGATCAGCTTGATCGTCTCGTCATAGGCCGCGTTGTCGATCGGCTCCCACGGCAGGTTCTTGCCATCCGAAAGACGCTCGAACGCGGCCTTGTCGTTCTTCGGGGCGTCCAGGAAGGCCTGCTTGATGGCGGCCTTGAGGTCGGCGGGCAACGATGCCAGCACGGCGGTCGGCGAGTTGATGATCAGCTCGGACTTCAGGATGATTCGGAAATCGTCCTTCTTCAGCAGGACCCCATCCGGACCTTTCACCATGCCCTTGGAGAGCATGCGCGTCAGGTTGCTGTCGTCGTCGGCGTTCCACCAATTGGCGGCGACATCCACGGTGCCCTGGGCGAGGGCGATCACCGCGTTTTCATGGCTGCCGGTGACCAGCACCTTGTTGAAGAACGGCTCGGCGCTGATGTGGTGCTTGTCGAGCGTGTAGAGCGGCATGTTGTAGCCGGAGGTGGAGTTCGGATCGACCAGGCCGAGGTTTTTGCCCTTCAGGTCCTCGATCGTCTTGTACGGGCTGTTCGCGCGCACATAGAACACCGAGTAATAGCCCTTGGTGCCGTCCTTGTTCACGTCGATGATGAACGCGTCGGTCTTCACGCCGGTCAGGCGGGCGCGGGCGAACGAGGCCGGGCCGTAATAGCCGATCTGGATGTTGCCCGAGCGCTGGCCCTCGATCACGGCCGCATAGTCGTTGGCGATGCGCAGGGTCACCTTGGTGCCGAGCTGCTTGCTCAGGTAGTCGACGAACGGCCCATAGCGTTCGGTGACACCGGAAGCGTTTTCGGCGGGCACGACCGCGAAGAACAGCTCGGGATACTGGGCCTTCCACGATTGGGCGAAGGCGGGGGCGGCCAGAGGTGCTGCCGCGCCGGCGACAAGGCCGGCGAGCAGGGTGCGACGATTGATCATAACGATGTCCTCTTGTGATCCGTGATTGGTATCAGGCAGAAAATGGCTGCTTGGCGGCTTACATGGCCGACGCGTTGGAGGCGGCGCCGGCAGGAACACCGTCCGGTTGGGTTGCTCCCGTGGGGGCGGCGTCCAGCACTTCGTCGGCTTCCATGCCGTAGAGTTCCCGGGCCGCCGCTTCGGTCAGGGCCGCGGGAACATCGTCGAAAACCACCCGGCCGGCGGCCATTCCCACCAGCCGGTCGCAATAGGCGTGCGCCAGGTCGAGCGAGTGCAGGTTGCACAGCACGGTCATCCCATAATGGCGATTGATCCGCTGCAGCGCGTCCATGACGATGCGGGCATTGCGTGGATCGAGCGAGGCGACGGGTTCGTCGGCCAGGATGATGTCCGGCTCCTGCACCAGGGCCCGGCAGATGGCGACGCGCTGCTGCTGGCCGCCGGAAAGGTTGTCGGCTCGCTGGGGAGCGAGGTTGGCGATGTCGAGCTGATCCAGCGCCGCCATCGCGATGGCGCGGTCGTCGGCGCTCCATAGTTTCAGATTGGATCGCCAGCCCGGCGTGTGCGCCAGCCGGCCGGTCAGCACGTTGGTCAGCACATCGAGCCGGCCGACCAGATTGAACTGCTGGAAGATCATGGCGCAGCGACGCCGCCAGTCGCGCAGCGCGCGCCCGCTCAGGCTGGACACGTCCTCATTATCCCAGTGGATGCGGCCTTCGCTCGGTTCCACCAGGCGGTTGAGGGCACGCAGCAGAGTCGATTTGCCGGCACCGGAACGACCGATCACACCCACGAACGCGCCACGCGGGATGGACAGGGACACGTTGTTGACCGCGCGCGTCTGTCCGAAGACGCACGACATCCCGTCGATAACCAGCATCGAAAGCTCACCTGCAAGCTGAGACGATGAGGATTATGCCAGAGGCCCTTGGTTGTTGGTTTGACGGTTTGATGACAATGGGCCAATCGCCCGACCGGGCGGAACGGATGGCGCGCGGATCGATTGAATCGTGCGAAGCGGTTTCGAAAGATTCTTACTATCACGGCCATCCGTTGACACAGGTCAAGTTTTCAATGCCGGCGGGGTCATACAAGGCGGGGCCATGCAAGCGGCTTGCTGCGAACCACCGCATCGGCAATCGGATATGGAAAAGGAGCCCGCGATGAAGACCGAAGTGCTGCATGCATTGGGCGAGGCCGGGTCGCTTTCTCCCGCGCGACTGAATGGCGCGCTCGCGGCGAACGACAGGATCAAGTTCTATTTCTCGCTGCTGCAGATGGCCCTCGGCCAGGCCGCGCATCCCGAGCAGCCGGCCCCCTCCCTACGCCGCGAGCGAATCGCCTGCGGCCTGAAAGATGGGACATTCGATGGCGCGATCGCCAATGCCCGCAGCGAGGGCGGCGCGTGCCGCCTGCCGGGCGCAGGCGAGGTTCTGCGCAGGATCAAGGCCGACATGCGGATCATGGCGGCACCGGTTCTGGCCTCCGGCGCGGGCACCGCTTCTTTCGCCGAGCGGCTGGAGGCTCGCCTTGCCGAAGTGCCCGAGGCCGGTGACGATCTGCTGCATCCCGCGGAGATCGAAGCCATGACCCGCCCGGGGAGTGCCCGCGCGGACAGCCTGCATCAGTTGGTGATCGATCTGCACAAACGGCTGAACCTGCTGCAGGCGGACCTTGCCGAGGAGGTGCTGGACGGTGCGTCCGTGTATGCGGTCACGCCGGCGGATCGCGGCCTGATTCAGGCGTTCATGGCCGGTATCAATCGCACCGCCGGGCTGAAATTCAATCATCCCGGTCTGGCGACCACCGCGACGCGCGCGGACGGCCGGTTGATGATCCAGAACGACATCGGCACCACCGACGCCCATGTGCTCGTGATCCATGTCCAGGATTTCGTCGTTACGATCACGCATACCGACGTGCATCTGGAGCGGCTGCAATTCTTCAAGGGAATGCTGGACGCCTTTCCGGTGGAGTGGGAGCCGGTGCGGACGATGCAGACGGACGCACTGGCCGACGGTGCACCGTTTCATCTGGCGTCCGGGCGGTTCGCCGCACCGGGAGAGGCCGATTGCCAGCGCTTCCTCGGGCATCTCGGGTCACGGCTGGTTTTCCTGATCGACTGGAACCGCGCGCGCAAGCAACTGCGCGGCTTCCTGCGGGGACCGCAGCGCATCGAGGTGCTGCGCTGGGCCGCGCAGGCGGAAATCGGTCATCGCGGCTTCCTCGAGCTTGGCGGCTCCAGGCTGGTCAATCAGGCGATCGAGGCGGCACCGGGTGCGGCAATGCATTTCGGCGACCGGCTGAGCGATGTGCTCGGCGAAGCGGAGACGGTGGCATTCTTTCAGTTTGTCCTGAGGGCCGCCAGCGAGGGGATGCAGGCGCGGCAGTCGCATTCCTTGATCCGCGACCGCGTCCGCGCCCAGTTGCAGCTGCAAGTCAGCCGCATCCAGACGCAGTTGCTCCGGCTGGCGGCCGATCATGCCGCGCTGGTCTTCGACCTGGCCTCCCTCGCGCGGGACGGCCTGTCGGGCACCGGCGAGGCGGCGGAACGGCGCTCTCGCCGGGGCAAGCGGTTCGAGCACGATGCCGACCAGCTGGTGATCGAGGTTCGTGAGATGGTCCGGCGCAGGCCGGACCACGCGGTGTTTCGCCGGGTGCTGGAGATCGCCGACGATGCTGCCGACGGGCTGGAAGATGCCGTTTTCCTGCTCGGCATATTGCCACCGGCCGATGGCCATGGCTCGGGCAAAAAAAACCAGGGCGAGGATGCCGTCGCGGCGCAGCTTCAGGCCTTGGGAGACACGCTGGTCGACGCCGCGCAGGATTGGGTTCGCGCGGTCGGTCACGCCGGACATATCCAGGATCCCGGCGGGCAGGAGGACGCGGAGGGCTTTCTCACCGCCGTCGATGCGATCGGCGTCTCCGAGCAGCGCGCCGATGAACTGGAACGCGCCCTGACCGTGGCCCTGGTCTCCGGCGATTTCCGCCAATTGCATGTCGCGGCCTCCATCGGCACCGCCTTGGAAGCCGCGTCGGACGCGTTGAAGCTCGCGAGCCTGGTGCTGCGCGACCACGTGCTGGGGGAGGTAATCGGTGGCTGATCTGATCCCCGAACCCTCGTTCTATGAGATCCAGGCTGCCGCGTCGCTGCCGTCCGGCGGCAAGGAAGAGGTGGGCAACAAGGCCTGGAACCTCTTGCGCATGGCCAAGGCCGGTCTGCCGGTTCCCGCCGGCTTCGTACTGCCGACCGAATGGTGCCGGCTGCATCGTGGCGGCCAACTGGACCCGGACGCGCTGCGCCGCACCTTGAATGTGGGCATTGCTCGATTGGAAGCAGCCAATGGGCTGGGTTTCGGTGCGCCGCGCCGGCCGCTGCTGGTATCGGTCCGCTCGGGCGCCGCGGCTTCGATGCCCGGCATGATGGAGACGGTGCTGGATATCGGCCTCAATGCGCAGACGATCGACGGCCTGACCCTGCACACGGGCAATCCGCGGCTGGGCTGGGACAGCTACCGGCGGCTGTTGATCGGCTTCGCGGAGGTGGTGGCGGGATTGCCGGTGGCGCCGTTCGACGCGCTGGAGGCGGCGGCTTTGGCCGAGGGCGATGTGGCCAGCGTCAACGAACTGGATCATGCATCGCTCCGTGCGCTGGTGCGGGCGATGCTGGCACGCTATCGGGAACTGGCCGGAACGGCCTTTCCGGACGACCCGCGGGAGCAGTTGGCGCGCGCGGTATTGGCGGTGCTGCAATCGTGGGACGCCCCGAAGGCCGCGGCGTACCGGCGGCTGAACGGGATCGACGACGATGCCGGCACCGCTGTCACGGTGCAGACCATGGTCTACGGGAACGCCGACGGTCTTTCCGGTGCCGGTGTTGGGTTCACCCGCAACCCGGCCACCGGGGCGCATGAATTCTATTTCGACTTCCAGGCCGGCGGGCAGGGCGAGGACGTCGTGGCCGGGCGGCAGGTAATCGGCGACGCCTTGCGCCTGGCGCGGGTCCTGCCGCGCGTC
>CAINEA010000107.1 GCA_903847525.1 uncultured Acetobacteraceae bacterium
CTGTGATCGCGCGCATGGAAAGCGCGGCACCGCCGCGGGCGTCGCCGTCCATCCGCGTCATCACGATGCCGGTAACGCCCAAGGCCTCATTGAAGGCCTTGGCGGTGTTCACCGCGTCCTGGCCGGTCATCGCATCGACCACCAGCAGGGTTTCCGCCGGGTTGGTGGCGTCGCGAATTCCCTTCAACTCCGCCATCAGCGCTTCGTCGATCGACAAGCGCCCGGCGGTATCGAGGATCACGACGTCGAACACTTCGCGCCGCGCCGTATCCATCGCGCGCCGGGCGATCTGCACCGGCGACTGGAAGGGAATGATCTCCAGGCTGGCCACGCCCGCCCGTTCGGCGAGCTGCTGGAGTTGCAACTGCGCGGCCGGGCGCTGGGTGTCCAGGCTGGCCAGCAGCACCTTTTTCCGTTGCTTGTCCTTCAGCCGCAGCGCCAGCTTGCCGGACGTGGTCGTCTTGCCGGAGCCTTGCAGGCCGGCCATCAGGATGGCCACCGGCGGCACGGCGTTGAGATTGATCTCGACCGCGCCGGCGCCGCCCAACGCCTCGATCAGCGCGTCGTTGACGATCTTGACGACCTGCTGGCCCGGCGAGACGGAACGCAGAACCTCCACGCCGATGGCACGCTCGCGCACCTTGGCGATGAAATCGCGCACCACTTCCAGCGCGACGTCGGCCTCCAGCAGCGCCAGGCGAACCTCGCGCAAGGCTTCGGTGACGTCGGTTTCGCTCAGCGCGCCTCTACGGCGCAGCTTGTCGAAGACCCCGGATAGCTTGTCGGATAGCGCCTCGAACACGGTCTAACCCTCAAACGCAAAATACGCCGCTGCGCGAACACTCGCGGAGCGGCGAAGCCCCCGCGTCAGGCGGGGACCGGGTGATCAGATCACTCGGATGAACGGCTTATGGGCAAACCCGCCCGAACTGTCAAGAAATCCGCGGCAACGGTTGATTGCCATTCCCTGGGGACCTGGAGGAACATTGGGCCAACAACAGGGTGGACCCGATTCATGAGCGACACCGATGACCGGATGGCGGAGGATCGTGACCCCGACGGCCGTATTCTGGACGCCATCGCAAGCCTGGCCCCTCCGCTACTCGATGCGCTCGAAGCCCTGCGATATTTGGCCCGCCACATGGACCCGGCCCAGATCGCCGAGCATCTGGCATCTGTCGATACGCCGGAAGGACCACTGCAGGCGGCCCTGCCTGCGTTCAGGGCGGCCGAATGGCCGGACCACCTGAGCGGGTTTCGCGATCATCTCACGGCGTCGTCAGATCTCACGATCCAGGCCCTCACCGATTTACGGGTGGCCATTACCGCGCCCGACGGCCTGCGCCAGGCCTATCGCGCCCTCCGCCTGCTGCCCCGCGCGCTGGAAGCGCTGTACCCCCTCACCCAATCCCTGCCCGTGATCAGTCGGTTCTTCCTGGAGCCGGGCCGGCGCGACGACGTTGCGCTGCTGACCCGGCTGCGCGAGGCCAATCCGGCTCCGGAGAACACCGGGGTCATCCATATCGACAACGACCGCAAGAGCCGAGGCGGCGTCTCGATCTATGTGCCGGAGTATTATGACACCGGAAGATCCTACCCGCTGGTCATGGCCCTGCACGGCGGCTCAGGCCACGGCAGCACGTTCCTTTGGAACTGGCTCGTCAGCGCCCGCAGCGAAGGCGCCATCTTGCTGGCTCCCACCGCCATCGGCGACACGTGGTCCCTGATGGGACCGGATGTGGACAGCGGCAATCTGGCCCGCCTGTTGGCATTCGCGCGCGCCAACTGGAATATCGACTCCAGCCGCCTGCTGCTGACCGGCATGAGCGACGGCGGCACCTTCACGCTGCTGAGCGGGATGCAGGAGGACAGCCCGTTCACCCACCTCGCCCCGTTCGCCGCGAGTTTCCATCCGATGCTGGTGGAACTCGCGGAGCCCGCGCGCCTGGCCGGGCTGCCGATTCACCTGACGCATGGCGCGCTCGACTGGATGTTCCCTGTCCGCATCGGCAGGCAGGCGGCGCAGTCCTTGGCACGCGCCGGCGCCCGGGTGACCTATCGCGAGATCGAGGACCTTTCCCACGTCTATCCGGCGGACGAAAATCCAAGATTGCTTAATTGGCTTATGGCGCGCCACACGGAAAATTCGCCTGGGTCGTCATCGCAGAATTGATCTCGATTAGCGAGCTGGCACGTAAAAATATCACGATTTAGCGTGATAAAGGAGCTCAGCCCTGATAGGATTGCTGTGAAACTAAAACTTCCTCGCATGGCAGCAATAGTCTGGCAAGGATAAGGATCGGATCGAAGCATCGGCGAAACCGCCTAAATATTTCAAAATAAGCTCGTATAGGTCCAAAACACACTCAGGTCAAACAATAAATATCGCACATTCGATAATCTAAAGCTCAAAGGAGGAAAAGATGGGTCTGATTTTGATTATCATTATTCTTATTTTGCTATTTGGAGGGAGTGGATTTTATTATGGACCTCCTTATCACTACTACGGAGGCGGCATCGGATTTTTACTGTTGATCGTTCTTTTGGTTCTGCTGCTACGGCGCTGATCGCACCCGATCACACCGATGGCGATATCGGGGAATTCTTCCGCGTATCTTCGGCGCTACGGCGTCCGCGCGTCATTGGACGGGTAACGGCGGAACTACCTGACGGGGGCCGGCGGTCAACTTATGGAAAGCCGACCTTTCATCGGACCATGGAAAGAACATGATCCAACAACGCTTCAACGCGGCGTGTTCACGACCTCGGTTGTGCCATCGGTATGGGTGACGGTTGTCGTGCCGTTGCCGTTCGGCCTTGCGACGGCGATGCCGCCGCCCGGCAGGGTTACTGTCTGAGACGATGCAGAACCGCCCGTGCCGGTCGCCACGCCTTCCCGGGTGATCAACGCCGGAGCCGAAGGCCGCGGCGCCGACGTGGGGGGGCCGACGGCTCCGGTGGGGTTCGTCGAGAGGCCAATCGCGCCGGTCGGGTTGGTCGATTGCGCGAAAGACGCGAAACCGACGACGAACATGGCGGCGATCATCCCCAGAAACGGCAGAATCCACCGACACATCGCTCTGGCTCTCCTGAATAAACCTGACTTGATGGGCCACAGCCTAGCACGGCCATGGCCGGCCGGAACGGAATATTGGGTACCGGTCATTGAGTCCCGGCCAAGGTGTCGGGCAGTTCGATCCGGTAGAACCGCAGCGCATTGCCGGCAAAGATCTTCTGCCGGTCTTCGAGCCGCAGCCCTGCCAGCGCCTGCTTGTACTGGCAGCACAGATAGTCCCAACTCCCCTTCAGCCCATCCACCGGATAATTGGAGGCGAACATACAGCGGTCCGCACCGAAGATTTCCACCATGAACAGGATCAGCGCCTTGTTCGCCGCCAGGGTCCAGGGCTGGCCGGCGACGCACAGGCCAGACAATTTCACATGCACGTTCGGGCAGGCCGCGATCGCCAGCATCCCCCGCCGCCAGCCGGCCAGCGACTCGGGATCGCGGTCCCAGGGATAGCCGGAATGGTTCAGCACGATCGGCAGGCCCGGCAGTTCGCGGCACACCTCGGCGGCTTCCTCCAGGTGATACCACGGCACCCGCAGATCCCAGGACAGGTTGTATTTTTGCAGCAGCAACAGCCCCTTGCGCCAGATCGGGTCCTGCAGAGACCTGGGCTGACCCCGCGCCGAGTCCCGATCGCGCGCCGTGGCACCGATGATCGGCTTGGTGCGGATGCCGCGCATCAGCGGGCATGCGACCTGTTTCGCCAGAATTTCCTCGGCGTTCGGCGTATCCACCCAGGCATGGCCCACCAGCACGTTCGGCATGCCATGAGCAGCGTTCTGGCCCACCAGCCAAGCGGTTTCCTCGATCTGCTGGGCGCGACTGCATTCAGCCTCGATGTGCACCGTCGCCACCACGTTGTGCAGCGCGGTGTCGCGCCGGTATTCCGGCGGCAGATAGGTCCGGCAAAACGCCGAATAGTCGCCGAGCCAGTTATGTTCCAGGTGCTTCAGCCAATGGTAATCGATCGGTCCGTCGAGGTCCCAGAGATGATGATGCGCATCCACGATCGGCAGATCGTCATAGAACTTATTCTGCATCGTCCGTTTCCCCAGCCCTTATGATTATCCGAAAAACAGACCATTCAACGGAACCCACGGCAAGACCCGGCCACCAAACCGGAAAATACGGTAGAAACAGCCTTGAAATAGCGTTCCCGGTGTCCTTGACACTGTCATGACCCCCCTGTAGCAAGCCCTCGCTTTCAGGCGGGGTAACCCGCTAGGAGCGAACATGAGCGAACAGCACGGCGGCGGCGAACGGTCTCCCGAGGAGCATACCTTCGAGAAGCGGTTGTCTTCCGCCCGGATCAGGCGGGGCCTAGACACCCCCGAACCGGGACCCGAAGGGAAGCCACCCTTCTCGCCCTGGGGGATTGGCCTGAGGGTTGGAACGGAGCTGGTCTCCGCCCTGATGGTGGCATTGGCCATCGGCTGGGCGCTGGACCGTTGGCTTGGAACCAAACCGATCCTGCTGGCAGTGTTCGTCCTGATCGGGGGGGCGGCGGGAGTGCTGAATGTCTGGCGTCTGTTCAAACAGACACCAACACGTTAGAGCGTTCCGTCAAACTGAATTGGATTTAAGGCGCGCCATCTCCGGCGCCGCTGATGGAATAAGGACCGGGAACTTGGCGGCCGAACATACGATTGACGCGCTTGGCCAGTTTAAGCTCACGCCCGCCTTGGGTGCGCTTGGAGCATCGGTCAACTTCACCCAGTCCAACCTGATGATGCTGATCGCCAGCGGCCTGACGTTGGCGCTGCTGTATTTCGGCGCCCGCCCGCGCGCCATCGTACCCGGCCGCCTGCAGGCCGCCGCCGAGATGGCCTATAACTTCATCCACGACATGTGCGTCTCGCAGATCGGCGAGGAAGGGAAGCGCTTCTTCCCCTTCGTGTTCACGCTGTTCTTCTTCGTGCTGATGGGTAATCTTCTCGGCCTGCTGCCGTACTCCTTCACCTACACCAGTCACATCGCGGTAACCGCGGCACTGGCGATCATGGTGATCGTGCTGGTGACGCTGGTCGCCGTACTCACCCACGGCACCACGTTCTTCACCACCTACTTCTTCCCGCCGGGCGCGCCTAAGCTTCTCGCGCCGATCATTATCCCGGTCGAGATCATTTCCTACCTGTCCCGTCCGGTCAGCCTGTCCATCCGTTTGTTCGCCAACATGGTGGCCGGACACGTGATGTTCGAGGTGTTTGCGAGCTTTACCGTGATGCTCGCCGGCTCGGCCGCACTTGGCCATCTCGGCCCGGTGATCGCCATCGGACCAGTCGCATTGAATGTCATCCTGGTCGGCTTTGAATTGCTGGTCGCCTGCCTCCAGGCCTACGTGTTCGCCATCCTGACCTGCATCTACCTGCACGACGCGGTGCATCTGCACTAAGACTTCGAAGTGCAGTCACACTAAGTCGCTCAGTTCATCCCTCCTACCATCCATACTAAAGGAAGACTCTCATGGAAGCTGCTGTCGCCAACATCGTCGCGTTCAAGGCTCTCGGAGCCGGTATTGCCGTTATCGCCCTCGCCGGCGTCGGCATCGGCATCGGGAACATCTTTTCCGCGCTGGTAACCGCGGTTGCCCGTAACCCGTCCGCCCGCGACCAGGTCTTCGGCCTTGGCATTCTCGGCTTCGCCCTGACGGAAGCGGTGGCACTTTTCGCCCTGCTGATCGCCTTCCTCATCCTCTTCACCTGATACAGAATTCTGGTAGGGGCCCTGGACGCCATCTGGCGTCCAGTTCTTTCCAATAGAGGAACGGGCGCGCTTATACGCCCGGATATGACCGTGATCCGTTTAGTCGCCGCCGCCCTGCTGCTCCTGCCCACCGCCGCAATCGCTGCGGAAGGCATGCCTCAGCTCGATTTCGCCAATAAGCTCACCACGGCTCAGGTCGTTTGGGGCGCGATCATCTTTGTCGTTCTCTATCTGCTGCTGTCGCGCTGGGCATTGCCCCAGGTTGGCGCGGTGCTGGCAACGCGCGAAGCCACGATCAGTGCCGATCTGGACACGGCCCGCGCTGCCAAGGCGAAAGCCGATGCAGCCATCGTTGATCTAACCGACGCCACCCAGCGCGCCCGCGCCGAGGCCCAGGCCTCCATCGCGAACGCCATCGACCAGGCCAAGCAGGCCGCGGCAGCCCAGTCTGCCACCGCGAATGCCAAGCTGGAAGCGCAGATCACCGCCGCCGAGCAAAGCATCGGTGCCGCTCGCACCGCCGCCATGGGTGCGCTGCGCGAGGTTGCCACTGATACCGCTAACACCGTCATCAACCGCCTGACGGGGCTCACGCCGAACAGCGCCCGGGTTGACAGCGCCGTTGGTGCCCTTTTGGCCGCTCGCGGCCAGACTTAGATCCCAGCGCTTAGACCCCAGCCTTAGACCAAGCTTTCTGGCCACTCGCGGCCGGACTTCATTCAGGACCATCTGGCTGCTTGCGGCCAGGCTCAACCAGGAACAGGCCGCCGCCATGCATGAAGAGAGCCTTTTCGAGGATCCGCGGACCTGGGTCGCCATCGCCTTCGTGATATTCTTCGTGCTGTTCGGCCGCAAGCTCTGGGCCGCGCTCACCAAGATGCTTGATGCCCGCGCCACCGCGGTTCGCGCCGAACTCGACGAAGCCTCCCGCCTGCGCCGTGAAGCCGAAGCGATGCTCAAGGATGCCGAAGCCCGCCGCGCCAGCGCACTGAAGGATGCGGAGGCGCTGATCGCAGGCGCCCGCAACGAGGCCACTCGCCTGGCTGCCGCCGCCGCACAGGAAGCCCAGCAATCTGCCGCACGGCGCGAAAAGATGGCCATGGAGCGCATCGCCGCCGCCGAAAAGGCCGCGGTGGACGGCGTCCGTTATCTCGCCGCCGAAATCGCGACCGAAGCCGCGCGGAATGTGATCTCCGAGGGCCTGTCCGCGGACACCGGCGCCGCGCTCGTCGATCAGGCGATCGCCCAGCTGCCGAGCGCCTTGGCTGCCCGCCGCGCAGCCTGATCACTCCGCCCCCGCGCGGCTCGAGCAGGGCCGGACAACCGGGGCACCCACGCGCATGCTTCCGAAGCTTCTGGCAGGATTGATGCTGGGAGCTTCGATCACCCCCGCCTCCCCGGCTCTGGCCGTCTCTGCGCCAGCCGGCCAAGCCCAATCCATATCCGCCCCCGCGAGCCTCGTCGAACAAGCACGGCTCACGCTGAAGGATCTGAGGAACGATCGGGAATTCGGCAGTTCACGAGGGCTGATGAAGCACGCCAAAGCCGTGCTGATCATCCCCTCCCTGGTGAAAGGCGGTTTCCTGCTGGGTGGCGAAGCCGGCAGCGGCGTTCTGCTTGCCCGCGCTCACACCGGCTGGAGCAATCCAGCCTTCTACTACCTCACCTCCGCCTCCATTGGCCTGCAGATCGGCGTGGAAGTGTCCGAACTCGTGCTGTTCATCATGAATGACCAGGCGCTGGACGCCCTGTTGTCCGACGGGCTCAAACTGGGAGCGCAGGCCGGCGCCGCCATCGCCACGCTGGGCACCCTGGCCGAGGCCGCCATCACCACCGCAGGCGGCACCGACATCGTTGCCTGGTCCTCCTCGACCGGTGCCTATGCCGGCTTGGCGCTGAACGGCTCCATCATCCGCCCACGCAAGAGCTACAACGCCGAATACTACACGGGCGAGCCCACTCCCGCCGCGATCCTCAAGGACCGCGCCGTGACAAATCCTGATGCGGACAAGCTCCGCCAAACCCTCTATTCATTTCGCTGATTCGACCAAAAGCGTTCGTTCAGGCGAAATATTGGGGCGCCTCACGCCGGTCGGTCATCGTGTAGTCGCGGATCACGCGCACGTCGCGCCGCTTCCCTGCCCCGGATGCGCCCAAGGCGGCGCAGGCCCGCCGATCGCTCCAGTGCAGCAGCAGCAGGCGGCTGCCCGGCACCGTGATCCCATCGAAGCGCTCCTGGCCCACCAACCCAGGGGTTACCAGAGCCGCACTGGCCTCTGGCCCCTCGATCACGCTCATCGCCCGGGCAACGCCGGTTTCCGTCTCATCCAATCGGCTCTGCA